>JAFAEC010000129.1 GCA_023424215.1 Pseudomonadota bacterium | reverse complement strand
TGCGGCACCGCGACAGCACGATCTTCGACACGACGTATGAACCCTCCCAGCCGACCCTTGGTTAGATGGTGGCCAGAGAATGCGGAGACTGCCTCGTCGATGATGGTTTCGACGATGAGGAGACGATGTTCGTCCGCATACCGCTGGGCTGCCTCGAGCTGCCGCCGCAGGCTGTCCCGCCCTGTCTGGGCTTCTGACGACCAACGAACGTAGACGGTCGCAGGAATCGTTGGCTGGATCGTCTGGGAGACCATGCCCGGACCATGACAATCGACCATGGTTCGAGCAGGTTGTGGCCGCCCGCGGCGGCGATCTCCAGCGCCCGCTTGGCGCTCTCCTGGCCCTTGACCTCGCGCAGGTCGGGAACCCGGTCGCCGGAGCGCAGCGCCCCCGGCTCGGGCCGGCGCAGGACGGTGGTCCCCTTGAAGTGGTTGACCAGGCCGATCAGCGAGCGCGGGGCCAGCACCGGGGCGTCGCCGGCCCAGGCCGCCTCCGGTCCGTTGGCTTCCGGACAGATCAGGCCCAGCCCCATGCCATCGGCCGCCACCGCCGCCGGCAGGGTTCCGCCGACCGGGGCGATCTGGCCGTCGAGCCCCAGCTCGCCCACCGCCGCCCAGCCGGACAGGACGTCCGGCGGGATCACCCCCATGGAGGCCAGCAGGGCGAGGGCGATGGGCAGGTCGAAGTGGCTGCCCTCCTTGGGCAGGTCCGCCGGCGCCAGATTGGCGATGATGCGCATCGACGGCAGGGCCAGGCCGATGCCGGCGAAGGCGCCGCGCACCCGCTCGCGGCTCTCGGCCACCGCCTTGTCGGCCAGGCCGACGATGGTGAAGGACGGCTGGTCCGCCGACAGCTGCTGGACCTGCACGTCCACCCGCCGGGCGTCCACGCCCTCGAACGCGACCGTCACCACGCTGGCGTGCATGGCTCCCTCCCGTCATCCGGACGGGAACAAAACACGAACCAGAGCGATTGGCAACCCGCGTTATGTCAGCGGAGATCGCGCTCCGGGGCGAGCACGTGGACGACCTCGCCGGCGGCGTTAAGGAATTCGATCGCCCCGTAGCCTTCCTCGGTCACGGTCATGCGCACCCGCGGGCGGTCCCCGGCGTCCGCCAGGGCCACGGCCGGCGTGCCGTCGGCGGCCACCGACAGCCGGATGCGGGTCGAGGTCGCCACGCCGGGGACCAGCCGGTCGCCGAGGCCGGGCTCCCGGACCAGCGGCGGGGCGGCGTTCACGGTGAAGCTCACCGCCCCGTCCGGAGACACCCGCCAGCCGATGGCGTCCATGGCCGGATGGTCCAGCGCCAGCACCGCCATGCCGCCGTCGACGTCGGCGACGCCGAAGCCGCCGCGCTCGCTGCCGTTCTCGTCGTAGAGGATCACCCCCGACACGTCGAAGGCGCGGCGATACTGGATGCCGTCGATGATCGGGGCCGGCGTCTCGGCCGCCAGGGTCATGCGGATCGTCCCGTCCTCGTCGACGATGTCGATCCGGCGGGCGGTGATCCGTCCCTGCTCCGGGACCGCGACGCGGATCTCGGGCTCCCGCGTCTCGATGATCCGCTCCAGCGTCTCCAGCGAGGGCCGGCGCGGCTCCGCCTCCTGCGCGGCGGCGCTCCCGGCGATCAGGGCGAGGAGGGCGACGGCGGCGGCGAGGGGTTGGTTCATGCGGTGGAGCTTCCGGTGGGGAGGAGCGAGGCGGATCAGGCGGACCGCTTCTTCTCGATCACGTCCCACATCAGGGCCGCGGCGTCGACGCCGGTGAAGCGCTTCAGTTGCTGGGCGCCGGTCGGCGAGGTGACGTTGATCTCGGTCAGGTAGTCGCCGATCACGTCGATGCCGACGAAGATCAGGCCGCGTTCCCTCAGCGTCGGGCCGATGGCGGCGCAGATCTCCAGGTCGCGGGCGGTCAGCTCCACGGGCGCGGCGACGCCGCCGACGCGCAGGTTGGAGCGGACCGCGCCGGCCGCCGGAATGCGGTTGATGGCGCCGACCGGCTCGCCGTCGATGAGGATGATGCGCTTGTCGCCCTTCGACACCGCGGGCACGAACTTCTGGATGACCAGCGGGTCACGGCTGGCGGCGGCGTGGATCTCGACGAGGGCGCCGAGGTTGGGGTCTTCCGCCTTGAGCCGCACCACGCCCGAGCCCGCGGCGCCGTGCAGGGGCTTCAGCACCACGTCGCCGTGGCGGCGGTGGAAGTCGTCGAGGGCCACGGGGTCGGCGCTGATCAGGGTCGGCGGCTGCAGGCCGGGGAAGCGGGTTGCCAGCAGCTTTTCGGGCGCCGACCGCACCTCGGCCGGATCGTTCACCACCAGCGTCCGCGGGTGCACCGTCTCCAGCAGGTAGGTGGCGGTGACATAGGCCATGTCGAAGGGCGGGTCCTGGCGCATCAGGATCACGTCGACGTCCGCGCCCAGGTCCAGCTTTTCCCAGTCGCCAAACGAGACATGGTCGCCCCGCCGCTGGCGCAGGGTCACCGGGCGGGCGCGGCAGAACAGGCGGCCGTCCTCCAGCGCCAGGGTGCGGAAGTCGTACACCCAGACCGGGTAGCCGCGGTTCTGGGCCTCCATCGCCTGCAGCCAGGTGGTGTCCGACTCGATGTCGACGCCCTCGATGGGGTCCATCTGGATGGCGACTCTGAGCATGGCGGTCCTTCCGGCGGCGAAGCTTGGCTAATGGGCGCCGCGGCGGGCTGGCGCAAGGTCAGTTTAGCTGCAGCCTGACCCGATCCACCGACAGCCGGCGCTGGGTCTCGCCCGGATCGTCGAGGGTGCGGGCGCGCGACAGCGCCTCCAGCGCCCCGGCCAGCGCCCCCTGCTTCTCGCGGGCCGAGGCGACGTCCAGCCACGGGCGGTGATCCTCGGGGTCAAGCAGGGCCCGGCGCAGGGCGGATCGTTCGGCCCCCTCGTAGTCCCCGGCGCGAAGGGCGCGGGTGAACAGCACGTTCTGCAGCCGGATCAGCGCCTGCCGGTCGCTGACCGGCGCCATCAGCACGTCCAGCCGGTCGGCCACGTGCGGTGTCAGGCCGGCCCGCAGCGCGCGGCGGGTGAGTTCCGACGGCAGCACCAGCCGGCCCTGGCTGAAGGGGTCCAGCGCCACCGGGCCTTCGGGGGTCTCGACACGGAGCAGGAAGTGGCCGGGAAAGTCGACGCCCCGGGCCTTCACCCCCGCCCGCCGCGCGGCGTCGAGGTAGAAGATCGACAGCGCCGCCGACAGGCCGCGCCGCCGCTCGGCCACGTCGATGACGTCGGTGTTGCCGGGGTGGTCGTAGTTCAGCAAGTCGCCGTTCAGCCGGAGGTCGGCGGCCATGGTCTCGGCCAGGGCCTCTTCGGGGCCCTCGCTGTCGATGCGCTCCGCCAGCCGCTCCCCGGCGTTGCGGGCCAGCACCCGCACGGGCTCCGGATCCCGGAAGGGATAGTCGTGAATGGCGCAGGCGATCGCCGCCTCCAGCAGCGGAAAGGCGGCGTCCTCGGCCTGTCCCGCCTCGGTCAGCACCGTCTCTGCGTCTTCGCGCGTCATGTCCGCTCCGGACCGGTCACGCCCCGACGATGACGCGGAAATCGTCCGGGGGCCAGCGCCACAATATCGATTCTCAATCTGTGGCCCGCCAGCGCGGGCCGCTGGCGCAGCACCGACCGGCCGGCGGACAGCAGGCGTTCGTGCTGGGCGGGCTTCAGCGCGGTCAGGGCCAGGGCGAGGGTCGGGCGACGCTTGACCTCGACCACCGCCAGCGTCCGGCCTCGGCGCGCGAGGATGTCGATCTCGCCGGCGCGGGTCTTCAGCCGGAAGCCGAGGATCTGATAGCCGCGCAGCATCAGGAAGGCGGCGGCCAGCCACTCGGAGCGGTGGCCCAGCCGGTGCGACAGGGCTCCCAGCGCCACCCGCCACGGACGGCGCGCGCGCACGACCCGGACCGGCCTCAGGCGCGGCGCGGGCCGGGCGGGGCTCATCGGCCCTGCAGCTCCAGGGCCCGGCGGTACAGCGGCTTGCGGGGCAGGTTCAGGGCCTTCGACACCTCCGCCGCCGCCTCGCCCGGCGGCAGGCGGGTCAGGGCTTCCGACAGCGCCGCGTCGGCGTCGGCCTCGGAGGCGACCTCGGCCTCGCCCGGCCCAACCACCACGACGATCTCGCCCTTCGGCGACTGGCAGCGCGGGTCGGTCACGAGTTCGGGCAGGGTCCCGCGCACGCATTCCTCGTAGAGCTTGGTCAGCTCGCGGGCGACCGCCGCCGGACGCGGCCCCAGCACGGCGGCCATGTCGGCGAGGCTGTCGGCCAGCCGGGGCCCGCTCTCGAAGAAGACCAGCGTCTGGCGGCCCGGGCGCAGCTCCTCCAGCGCCGTGCGGCGGGCCCCGGACTTCGGCGGCAGAAAGCCGGCGAACAGCACCCGGTCGGCGGGCAGGCCGGCGATGCACAGGGCGGCCAGCAGGCTGGAGGCGCCGGGGACGGGGTGGACCGGCAGCCCCTCGGCGATGGCGGCGCGGGCGACCACGAAGCCGGGATCGGAGACCATGGGCGTGCCGGCGTCGGAGACGAGGGCGACCACCGCCCCGTCCTTCAGCCGTTCGACGGCCAGTTCGGCCGCGCGGGCGGACGCGTGGTCGTCGCAGCGCTCCAGCTTCGCCTTCAGTCCGTAGGCCGCCAGCAGTTTGGCCGTGACCCGCGTGTCCTCGGCCAGGACCAGATCGGCCGCGGCCAGCACGTCGAGCGCCCGCAGGGTCATGTCGCGCAGGTTTCCGATCGGCGTCGCCACCAGATACAGCCCCGGCTCAACCGGACGCGGCGGCGGCTGGGTCGGCGGGAAGGCGGCGGGCTCGGACATCGGGCGGACCGTGCCAGCGGCGGGTAACGGGCTCAACCCCTTGCAGCGGCCCCGACAGGAACAGGTGCAGTAGCCGCGAGGATGCCGATGAGCGGCGCCGTCACGGCCGAGATCAGGAGGGCTCCCTCGAGCCATCCCGGCCCGAGCAGACCGCCCGCCAGCTCGAGGATGGTGGCGGTCGCGAGGAAGAGGCTCGCGGTCGACCCCGACCAGGTGAGGAACCTGAACCATGGCGGGCTGCGCGGAGTTCGATCCAGCAGCAGCCGTACGACCCCGTAGCAGATCACCACGACCGCGGCTGACGCCAGCCCGTTCACGGCGGCATGCCTCACTCTCCAGAGGGTTTCTGCGGCGCTCCATGGCAGGGGATAAAGGGACGCATCCCAACCGAGCCGGCCCGCCGTGACCGCGCCGCAAATGATGACGCCCAGTTTCGGCAGGGAAATGGTCGCCGAAAGTCGGTAAAGGGCCAGGGCTGCAACGAACGCACCGGCCAGCCCCAGCCCGCCATAGCCAAACAGGAACTGCGGCCAGAACGGAAGGTCGGTATCGAAGGCGGGATAGTCGATCTGAGGCGTCCCCAGGTACGGAGCGACGTCGACGACAGTGCTGATAACGTGAAGGCCAACGACGATCAGGAGTGTCGCTCCGGCCCGTCCGAGCCAAAGCCATACGACCCTCGTGCGCTTCTGCTCGTCCATACGGGCCTCCCTCCGCTCACCGCTTCCTACGCCAGCAGCGCCCTCAGCACACCGTCCAGCACCGGCCGGCCCCGGCTCGTGGCGGCCACACGGTCGCTGACGCGGGCGAGGAAGTCGTCGGCCAGAATGTCCGCCAGCGGCGACTGATCGGGGCGACGGCCCAGCGTCTCCAGATCGGCCAGCGCCGCCCCCTCGACCGTGCGCAGGCCGAGCAGCACCCGCTCCTCGGCGGCCTCGGCCGGCGACAGGACCGTTCGCTCGCTCCACGGCGTCCCGGCCGCGACGCCGGCGACGTAGTCGGCGATGCCCCGGCAGGCGACGGTGGCGGTTCGCGTCCCGTCGAGGGTCAGGCGCCCGTGGGCGCCGGGACCGACGCCGAGATAGTCGCCGCCGCGCCAGACGTGGAGGTTGTGGGCCGAGCGGGCGGCGACATCGCGGGCGTGGTTGGAGACCTCGTAGGCCTCGAAGCCGGCGGCTTCCAGAACCGTCTGGGTGGTTTCGTAGAGGGCGGCGGCGAGGTCCTCGACGGGCGGAACGAGGGTCCCGCGGCGGAAGGCGCGGCCGAAGGCGGTCTCGGGCTCGATGGTCAACTGGTAGGGCGAGACGTGTTCGAAGCCGAGGTCGAGCGCCTCTTTCAGTTCGGCTGTCCAGGCGGCCGCCGTCTGGCCGGGGCGGGCGTAGATCAGGTCGATCGACAGCCGTGGGAAGGCGCAGGCGGCGACGGCCACGGCGCGGCGGGCCTCGGCGGCGGAGTGGTTGCGGCCCAGCATGGCCAGGGCGGCGTCATCCAGCGCCTGCACGCCCATCGACAGGCGGTTCACGCCGGCGGCGGCGAGGGCGGCGAAGCGGCCGGCCTCGGCGTCGGTGGGGTTGGCCTCGAGACTGATCTCGATGTCGCCCGCGGCCGGGAACAGGGCGCGGGCGCGGTCGATGACAGACGCCACGGCGGCCGGGTCCATCAGCGACGGCGTGCCGCCGCCGAAGAAGATCGAGGCCAGCCGTCGCGACCCCGTCAGGGCCGCCTGGGCCTCCAGATCCCCGAGGATGGCCTCCGCCAGCCGCGCCTGTTCGTCCACGCGCCCCCGGTCGCGCACGACGTTGAAGTCGCAGTAGGGGCAGATGCGGCTGCAGTACGGCCAGTGGACGTAGAGGGCGACGTCGGCGCCGGGGTCGGGGACCGGCTCAGTCAATCAGCGCCGCCTTCAGCTTCGCGAAGGCCCGCGCGCGGTGGCTGATCGAGTCCTTCAGCGCCGGATCCATCTCGCCGAAGGTCTCGCTGTAGCCGTCCGGCACGAAGATCGGATCGTAGCCGAAGCCGCGGCCGCCGCGCGGGGGAAAGGTCAGGGTCCCGTCGACGCGGCCCTCGACCACCACCGCCGGGCCGTCGGGCCAGGCCACCGCCAGGGCCGAGGTGAACCACGCCCGCCGGTCGTCGGAGCCGGTCTCTTCCAGCCGTTCCTCGACGCGGCGCATGGCGAAGGCGAAATCCTTGTCGGGTCCGGCCCAGCGCGCGGAGAAGATGCCCGGCGCCCCGCCCAGCGCCGCCACCGAAAGTCCGGAGTCATCCGCCAGCGCTGTCTCGCCCGAGCGGTCGGCGGCGTGACGGGCCTTGAGCAGGGCGTTGCCGGCGAAGGTGCTCTCGGTCTCGTCCGGCTCCGGAAGATTCAGGTCGCCCGCGGTGACCACCGCGTAATGTCCGTCCAGCAGCGCTTCGATCTCGCGCGCCTTGCCCGGGTTATGGGTCGCGGCCACAAGCCGCATCCCTTTGACAAGCTTCAACATTCTGGCCTCAGGCGTCGCTGTTACGTTTCATTGCACAAGTTTAATATCGTTAAACGATATGTAACGTGATTTTCGGCAGGGCAGGGTCTATCTATTATCCCAAGAACGGAGGCCGCGCCGTTCCTTGATCCAAGGCAAAGCCGGACGATCATTGCAGCGGTAACGGACAACCGGGGCAAAAACGCCCCTTCTCAGGACTGACGGAGAACGACAATGGACACCATGAACGCTTCCTACTTCATCGAAAAGGTCGGCCACGGCATTCTGAACGCCTTCCTGCTCGCCGCCATGCCGGCCGCCCTGGTCGCCACCATCGTCCAGTTCCTGTGATCTTCCTTCTGGCGATCGCTGGAGCTTTGACGATCTGCATGACAACCGCGATGAATAAGACCGCGCGAGGGTTCGCCGGACCCCGCGCGGCGATCGCGCCCCGACTTCCGGCCTGAAAGGCCACACGCCCATGCGCTTCCCGAAGACGTCATCGCTCGGGATCCGCCTTCCTGTCGTCCGGACCGCCGCCCTGCCGGCCCTCGGCCCGGGACCCATCACCCGCCTGCTCGGCGTCGCCCTCGGGGCCGCCTTCTGGGCCCTGGTGATCGCCACCTGCGCGGTGGTCCTGGCCTTCATCTTCACGACCTTCGTGCCGCTGGGCCCGCTCGGTCTGACCGTCACCGCCGGCGACGAGGGCACCAGCGTCCCCGTGCCGCGCGCCTACGTCCTGTTCGCCCTGGGGGCCATCATCGCCTACCTCGGCGGTTTCGCGCTGATCCTGCGTAACCTGCGGGCCATGGTTCACACCCTGCGGATCGGCGACCCCTTCCACCCCGACAACGTCAGCCGGCTGAAGCAGATCGGCCTGACCCTGGCCACGGTCACCGGGGGCGCCTGGATCGGCCAGACGCTGGTGTCGCGGCTTGTGCGCGGCGCCCTGGAGCCGCCCAGCCTGTTCAACCTCGTCACCCCGGCCTTTTCGGTGCTGGTTGTTTTCGTGCTCGCCCAGGTGTTCCGCGAAGGCGCCCGGCTGCGGCGCGAATCCGAACTGACCATCTGAGCCGCCGCCTTCCCGATCCGCCCGGCGCCGGTATAGAGAACTTCCCATGGCCATCCGCGTCCAGCTCGACCGCATTCTCCTCGAACGCCGCATGTCGCTCACCGAGCTGGCGGATCGGGTCGGCGTGACCCTGGCCAACCTGTCGATCCTGAAGACCGGCAAGGCGCGGGCCATCCGCTTCACGACGCTCGACGCCCTGTGCCGCGAACTGAACTGCCAGCCGGGCGACCTGCTGGCGTGGACGCCCGGGCCGCAGGATCCGGGCTCCGACGAAGACCCCGACGGGAACGATCCGGGCTCGAAATGAGCCGCCGCGACGACCTCACGCCCGAGGATCGCCGCATCTGGGCCCGGGTGACCGGCACGGTCACGCCGGCGAAGGCGAGGAAGGCCGCCCGGGTCCCTGTCGCCGCGCCGGGCGAACCGCCGCCGGTCCCGCGAACCGCCGCTTCCCTCGCGCAGAAGGCGTCGCCTCGCGCCGCGGTCGCGACGACGCCCGCCGCCCCGCCCGTGCCCAGCCGCGTCCGCGGCCATCCCGAGGAACTGGAGCCGCGCCGCCAGCGCCGCCTGTCGCGCGAGCGCGACCCGATCGAGGCGCGCATCGACCTGCACGGCTACGGCCGCTTCCAGGCCCAGGACGCCCTCACGGCCTTCCTGATCGGGGCGCAGGCGCGCGGCTACCGGTCGGTGCTGGTCATCACCGGACAGGGGCGGCGCGGCGGCTCCGGGGTGATCCGCGCCTCGGTCCACGAGTGGCTGCAGGCCCCCGCGCTGCGCGGGGTCGTGTCGGGCTTCGCACCGGCGGCCCGCCACCACGGCGGCGACGGGGCGCTGTACGTGACGATCAGGCGGGGTTGAGCGTCAGCCCCGCGTCCTTCGCCAGCGTCTCCAGCGAGGTCATCGGGCGCGGGCCCCAGTGGGCGATGACCTCGGTGGCGGCCAGCGAGCCGAGCTTGCCGGCGTCCTCCAGCGACAGGCCGCGGGCGAGGCCGAGCAGGAAGCCGGCGGCGTACTGGTCGCCGGCGCCGGTGGTGTCGACCACCTTGTCGACGGGGCAGGCGGCGACCTCGACGCGCTCCCCGCCGCCGTTGCCGAATACGACCGAGCCCTTCGGACCCCGGGTGACGGCGGCGACCTCGACGATGCGGCCGAGGTGGGCGGCGGCGTGGTCGAAGTCCTCGGTCTCGAACAGGGCGTGGAGCTCGGCCTCGTTGGCGAGGACGATGTCGGCCGAGGCCTCGATGAACTGCAGCAGCTCGGTCCGCCAGCGGTGGACCACGAAGCTGTCCGACAGGGTGATGGCCACCTTGCGTCCGGCGGCGTGGGCGGCGGCGGCGGCGGCCTCGAAGGCGGCGCGGGCCGGGGCAGGGTCGAACAGATAGCCCTCGAGATAGACGATCTCCGAGGCCCCGATCACCCCGGCGTCGATGTCGGCGACGGTCAGCTGGTTCGCGGCGCCCAGGAAGGTGCACATGGTGCGCTGGCCGTCCGGCGTGACGTTGATCATGCACACGCCGGTGGCGTGGCCCGAGTCGGCGCCGTCGTGCAGCGGCGGGGTGGCGAAGTGGACGCCGACGGCGTGGATGTCGTGGGTGAAGACGCCGCCCAGCTGGTCGTCGGCGACCTTGCCGATATCGGCCGCGCGGCCGCCGAAGGAGCCGACGCCGGCGACGGTGTTCCCGGCCGACCCGCCCGAGGCCTCCACCCCCGCGGCCATGGCCGCGTAGAGCGCCGCGCTGCGGTCGGCGTCGACCAGCTGCATCGAGCCGGGGACCAGGCCCTGCGCCTCGAGGAAGGCGGGCTCGCAGGGGGCGAGGACGTCGACGATGGCGTTGCCGACGGCGCAGACGTCGAAGGCGGCGGGCGCGGGGGACTGGGTCATGGGCGCGCCCTTAGCGGCTGCGGCGTGCGCGCGCCAGCCTTTCCGCTGGACATATAACGATGTCCTTATATGGCAGGGTCTCCCAACCGGAGCGCCCCGTGACCGAGATCGCCGTCCTCACCCCCGATCCCGCCGACCCCTCCTTCGCCGGCCAGTGGCCCGGGGTGCTGGAGCGTCTGTCCGAAGCGCTGGCGACCGCGGGGCTGGAGGCGCGGCCGACGCCGTGGACGGAGCATGTCGACGACGCCGCCGGACTGCGGGGCTTCTCGCTGGTCCTGCCGCTGATCGCCTGGGGCTACCACCGCGACCACGGCCGCTGGCTGCGGGCCAGCGCGACGTGGCAGGCCGCGGGCGTGCGGATGCTCAACCCGCCGGCGGAGCTGGCGTGGAATTCGGACAAGTCGTACCTCGGCCGGCTGGCGGAGAAGGGCGTGGCTGTCCCGGAGACGATCTGGGTCGAGGGGGCGGCGCAGGCCGACGTCGACGCCGCCTTCGACCGGCTGGGGGCCGACACGATCATCGTCAAGCCGCGCGTCTCCGGCGGGGCGTGGAAGACCCTGCGCCTGTCGCGCGGCGATCGGCTGAGCGACGCGCCGGAGGGGCCGGCGATGATCCAGCCCTACCTGCCCTCGATCGAGACCGAGGGGGAGACCAGCCTGCTGTTCTTCGGCGGCGTCCTCAGCCATGTCGTCAACAAGCGGCCGGTGGCGGGCGAATTCCGCATCCAGACCCAGTTCGGCGGGCGCTACCTCGCCCTGCCCGAGCCGCCGCCGGGGGCGCTGGCGCTGGCGCAGAAAACCCTCGCCGCCATCGACGAGGACCTGCTCTACGCCCGCATCGACACGGCGCAGGGGCCGGACGGCGGCTGGCTGCTGATGGAGGCCGAACTCATCGAGCCGGACTTCTACCTCGGAGCCTCGCCGGACGGCGGGGCGCGGTTCGCGGCGGCGGTGAAAGCCCGCCTCTAGCCCGCCTCCCCCAGCGCCTGCAGCCCCGCGCGGGACGGGCATAGCTCGCTGATCACGCAGGCGCTGCACTTCGGCTTCCTCGCCGTGCAGACGTAGCGGCCGTGCAGGATCAGCCAGTGGTGGGCCTTGGGCAACCAGGCCTCGGGGACGACCTCGTGCAACTGGGCCTCGACCTTGTCGGGCGTGGCCGCGTTGGCGAGGCCGAGGCGGTGGGAGACGCGGAACACATGGGTGTCGACGGCGATCGCCGGCTCGACGCCCAGCTCGTTCAGCACCACGCTGGCGGTCTTGCGGCCGACCCCCGGCAGGGCCTGCAGCGCCTCGCGGGTGAGGGGGACCTCGCCGCCGTGCTGCTCGAGGACGATGCGGCTCAGCGCGATGACGTTCCTGGCCTTGTTCCGGTAGAGGCCGATCGAGGAAATGTAGGGGATCAGCCCCTCCTCGCCGAGGGCCAGCATCTTCTCCGGCGTGTCGGCGACCTTGAACAGCCTGTTCGTGGCCTTGTTGACGCCGACGTCGGTGGCCTGGGCCGAGAGGGCCACGGCGACCACGAAGGTGAAGGGGTTGGTGTAGTTCAGCTCGGTCTTCGGGTCGGGCATCACCCCGGCCAGCCGCGCGTAGATCGCCTCCACCCGGTCCTCGTCCGGCGGCCAGCGCAGCACCGGGACCATGGGGCCGGTGAGGACGGCGGGGCGTTTGGAGGCGTCGGGGTTTGCGCGTCCGGGACGCGTTCTGGAAGCAGGTCGGACCATCGGTTTCATCTAGGGCCGTGTGGCAGGCGACGCCAAGCCCGCGCTGCGCCGCGCGGCTCAGGTCAGCCCCGGCCCTCGGGCCTCAGCCCCCGTCGGACCAGACCGTCTTGTACAGGTCGAAACGACGGTCGCGCAGATTGCGCACCGTGCCCTGCGACTTGGCCCAGGCCAGGTCGGACAGGTCGAGGTCGGCCACGGTCACCGTCTCGACGTTCTCGCTCGCCTCGGCCGCCACCCCGTCCCGCGCGAACGGGAAGTCGCACGGCGTCAGGATGCAGGACTGGGCGTACTGGACGTCCATGTTCTCGACGTTCGGCAGGTTGCCGACATTCCCCGACAGGGCGACGTAGCACTGGTTCTCGATGGCCCGCGCCTGCGAGCAGTAGCGCACCCGCAGATAGCCCTGCCGGTTGTCCGTGCAGAAGGGCACGAAAAGCAACCGCGCGCCCTCGTCCACCAGCCGGCGCGCCAGCTCGGGGAACTCGGAATCATAGCAGATCAGCACCCCGATCGGCCCGCAGTCGGTCGGGATGGCGTGGACGCGGTCGCCGCCCTTGATGTTCCACCAGTGCCGTTCGTTCGGGGTCGGGTGGATTTTCTCCTGCTCGTGCACCGAGCCGTCCCGGAGGAACACATAGGCGACGTTCTGGATGTCCCCGTCGTCCGTGCGGGTCGGATGCGATCCGCCGATGATATTGATATTGTACTCGACCGCCATCCTGCGCAGCGCCTCGACGAAACGCGGCGTGTAGCGGGTCAGGGCCTCGATCGACTCCACCGGGGTCAGCTTCTTCGATTCCAGCGACAGCAGTTGCAGGGTGAACAGCTCCGGGAAGACCACGAAGTCCGAGCGGTAGTCCGAGGTGACGTCGACGAAATATTCGACGTTCGAGATGAATTCTTCGAAGCTGGCGACCTTGCGGGCCTGCAACTGCACCGTCGCCACCCGCACCGTCTCCTTGACCGCGAAGGCTGCGCCTCGCCCGTGCGTCTCGGTGTAGTAGGGATTGCGCCAGACCATGTGCGCCGCGTGCCCCATCGAGGCGGTGTCGGAGGTCAGATAGTTCTCCAGCACCCCGATCGGCTCGAACCCCGAGCGCATGTGGAAGCCGATCACCGGATCGTTCAGCTTCCGCGCCGTCACCGCGTCCAGGTATTCGCGCGCGTCCGGATAGGCGGCCTTGCGCCGCGCCAGGCCGGGCATCCGCCCGCCGAACACGATCCCCTTCAGATTCTGCGCCTCGCACAGGTCGCGCCGGGCGTCGTACAGTCTTTGACCGATGCGCAGCCGGCGGCGGTCGGGGTCGACGCATACCTCCATGCCGTAGAACCAGTCGCCCAGCGGATCGTGGCGCGCCGCGTATCCTCCGCCGGTGATCTGCCCCCAGGTGTGCGGCGACATCGCCGTCTTCTCGTCGATGCGGAATCCGGCCGCGTAGCCGACGATCTCGCCCTCGTACTCCACGACGAACTGGCCGTCCGGGTAGGCGGCGATCTGGCCCCGGAGCATGCCCGGCGTCAGCGCCGGCATGTCCTTGTAGACCTTTGAGACCAGGACCGAGATGGCGTCGACGTCCGCGCTCCGGGCGTTGCGGATGGTGAGGACGGCTGGCTTGGCGGGCTTCTCCATGCCCCGTGAAATGCACGGACGCGTCGACGGATCAACCCGGGCGACCGGTCACGGGCCGCTCACGCCGTGAAACATGACGTGTTGCACCACACTATAAAGGGCGATTGATTTTTGGACGTCGTTGTCCATTTTACGCGCCTCCCTCCCCAAGCCTCCGAGACCTGCATGGACCCCGTTCTCAGAAAGCGCCTGCCGCTGATCGCCGCCGTCGCGGTCGGGGTCGCCCTGCTGGTCGGCGGCGGCCTGTGGTGGCACGGCAAGCAGCGCTGGGAGGCGACGGACAACGCCTTCGTCCAGGCCGACACCACCGAAGTCAGCCCGCAGGTCGAGGGCTACGTCGTCGAGGTGCTGGTCGCCGACAACCAGCGGGTCGAGGCCGGTCAGGTGCTGGTCCGGCTGGACGACGCCGACGCCCGCGCCGACCTCGCCGAAGCCGAGGCCAACCTCGCCGCCGTCGAGGCCTCGGTGCGCAATGTCGACGCCCGCTCCGCCCAGGAACAGGCCCTGATCGCCAGTCGCGCCGCCGCCGTCAGCCAGGCCCACGCCCAGGCCGACCTCGCGCGCCAGCAGGTCGAGCGCTACGGCCGGCTGGCGGAGCAGGGCTGGGTGTCGCAACAGCGCATCGACGCCGAGCGCGCCGGGGCGAGAACCGCCGAGGCCTCCGTGGCGGAGGCGCAGGCGGCTCTGGTCGCCGAACAGCGCGCCGCCGGGGTGCTGGGCTCCACCCGCCAGCAGTCGCTGGCGTCGGTCGATCAGGCCCGCGCGGCCGTCGAGCGGGCCCGCATCCGGCTGGAGCGCACCGTCATCCGCGCGCCCATGGCCGGAGTGGTCGGGGCCCGCGGGGTGCGGGTCGGCCAGTTCGTCCGTCCGGGCGGCGCGGTGCTCTCGATTGTGCCCCTGGGCGACGCCTATGTGGTCGCCAACTTCAAGGAGACCCAGGTCGACCGCCTGCGGCTGGGCCAGGACGTCGAGATCCGCGCCGACGCCTTCCCCGACCGGTCCCTGACCGGCCGCGTCGACAGCTTCGCCCCGGCCACCGGCTCGGAGTTCGCCCTCATCCCGATCGAGAACGCGACCGGCAACTTCACCAAGATCGCCCAGCGCGTTCCGGTGCGCATCCGGCTGGAGGGCGACGCCGCCTCGGCCCTGCGCCCGGGCCTGTCGGTCGAGGTCAGGGTCGACCTGAAGAGCCGCGGCGGACAGAGCTTCGCCGAGGCGGCCGGGGCCCCGGTCCAGACCGCCGCCCTGGCGGGAGCCGCGGGACGGTGACCGCCGCCGCCCCGACCGTGCCGGCCGCCGACCGGCCGGAGGTCGACTGGACCATGCTCCTGCTCGGCTTCGCCGGCATGGTCATCGGCCAGTTCATGGCCATCCTCGACATCCAGATCGTGGCCTCGTCCCTGCCGCAGATCCAGGCCGGGGTCGGCGCCTCGGCCGACGAGATCAGCTGGATCCAGACGGCCTACCTGATCCCCGAGGTGGTGATGATCCCCCTGTCGGGATACCTGTCGCGCCTGTGGGGGACGCGCAACGTCTTCCTCGTCTCCTGCGCCGGATTCATGGCCATGAGCGTGGCCACCGGCCTGTCCTCGTCGATCGAGGCGATGATCGTGTTCCGCGCCCTGCAGGGCTTCGTCGGCGGCGCGATGATCCCGACCGTGTTCGCCGTCGCCTTCACCGCCTTCCCGCCCGAGAAGCGGGTCACGGCCAGCGTCGTCATGGGCCTGATCGTCACCCTCGCCCCCACCGTCGGCCCGACCCTGGGCGGCCACCTGACCGAACAGCTGGACTGGCGCTGGCTGTTCTTCATCAATGTGCCGCCGGGCCTGCTCGTGCTGTTTCTGGTCGGCCGCTACGCCAATTTCGACAAGGGCGACCCGGCGCTGGCCCGCGGCTTCGACTGGTGGGGTCTGGCCCTGATGGCGGTGTTCCTGATGAGCTTGCAGTTCGTGCTCGAGGAGGGCGCGAAGAACGACTGGTTCGCCGACGACCTGATCTTGTTGCTGGCGGCCGTGGTCGCGATCACGGGGCCGGCCTTCGTCTGGCGATCGCTGAGCTACCGCAATCCGATCGTCGAGCTGCGCGCCTTCGCCAACCGCAACTTCACCGTCGGCGTGGTGATGACCTTCACCGTCGGGGCGGCCCTGTTCGGCGGCACCTTCCTGCTGCCGCTGTTTCTGTCACGGGTGCGCGACTACTCCGCCGCCGAGGTCGGGACGACCATGGTGGTGTCGGGTCTGGCGATGTTCGCGACCGGCCCGTTCGCCGGGCGGCTGGTGCGCCGGCTGGACGCCCGCGTCCTGATGTTCGGCGGCTTCATGATGTGCGCCTGGGGCATGTGGGACGCCCACGCGGTGACGACCGAATGGGGCTTCTGGGAGTTCGCCGGGGTTCAGGCGCTGCGCGGCGTCGGGGTCATGCTGGCCATGATCGCCTCCCAGCAGGTGACCATGGCGACCTTGCCGCCGCACATGGTCAAGAACGCCTCGGGGCTGGTGAACCTCAGCCGCAACGTCGGCGGCGCGGTGGGTCTGGCCTTGCTCAACACCTCGCTGACGCGCAACACGGCGCTGCACATGAACGAGCTGACCCAGGCCATTCCCGCCACGGATGCCGACATGCAGGGCCTGCTGGCGGGCCTTCAGGACCGCTTCGCCGGCTCGCTGGATCCGGCGGGCGCGGCGATGAAGGCCGTGTACGGCATGCTGGAGCGTCAGGCGACGACCCTGGCCTTCGGCGACGCCTTCGCCATGCTGGCCGTGGCCTGCGTCTTCGCCGCCTTCGTCACCCTGCTGTCGCGGCCGGTGCGGGCCGCGCCGCCCCCGGCGGACGTGCACTGATGGCCCGGGCGCGCGGCCAGGTCGACGCGGCCAAGACCGAGGCCATCCTCGACGCCGCCCTGTCGCTGTTCCAGCAGAAGGGCGTGGCGGCCTCGATGGAGGCGATCGCCCGTCGGGCGGGGGTGTCTCGCCAGACCCTCTACAACCGCTTCCCCTCCAGGGTGGAGATCGGCCGGGCGCTGGCCGCCCGGCGTTCCGACGCGGTCAGCGCCCCGCTGCGGACCGGCGGCGATCCGGAGGCGGTGCTGACCGCCATGGCCGCCGCCCTGCTTGAGAAGATTTGCACGCCCGAGGCGGGCGGCTCGATGCGCGGGGTCGCCCTGATGTCGCCCGAGATCCCGGAGCTGGCCGCCGCCATCTACGAGGCCGGGCCGGGGGAGGGGCTGCGGCGCCTGGCCGACTGGCTGGCGGAACAGAGCCGCGCCGGCCGCATGGCCGTGCCGGATTCCCGCGCGGCGGCGGAGATGTTCACCGGCATGGTGCTGGGCCATGGCCACCTGCGCAGCGTGCTCGGACTGCCCCATCCGCCGTTCGACCGCGAGGCGCGGGCGCGCGAGGCGGCCCGTCGCTTCCTGCGCGCCTTCGCCCCCTGAAGGTTGGCCGCGCCGGCCAATCGGCCTAGAGGCGAGGATCGCAGTTCCGGAGTTCCCCCATGCTGATGCACCTTTCCTCCTGGCCCGAGATCGACGCCCGGCTGAAGACCACCCGGACGGTGGTGGTGCCGATCGGCTCGAACGAGCAGCACGGGCCGACCGGCCTGCTGGGCACCGACTGGCTGTGCCCCGAGATCATCGCCCACGCGGCGGAGGAGCAGGACGACTCCCTGATGGTCGCGCCGACCTTCAACATCGGCATGGCCCAGCATCACCTGGCCTTCGCCGGCACCATCAGCCTGCGGCCATCGACCTTCATGGCCGCCATCACCGACTGGGTCAGCTCGCTGGGCCGGCACGGCTTCGAGCGGATCTATTTCCTCAACGGCCACGGCGGCAACGTCGCCACCATCGAGGCGACCTTCGCCGAGATCTACGCCGAGTGGAGCTTCGTCGAGGAGCGGCCGCCGTTCGCCCTGAAGCTGCGCAACTGGTGGGACCTGCCGGGCGTGCACGCCTTCTGTTCGCAGATGTTCCCGACCGGCCACGGCATGCACGCCACCCCGTCCGAGATCGCCGTCACCCAGGCGGCCTATCCGGAGCGGGTCAAGACGGCGGTGATGGAGCCGAAGATCGCTCCGGTCGGGCCGATCCGCGACGCGCTGGACTATCGCGCGCGCTTCCCCGACGGGCGCATCGGCTCCGATCCGCTGCAGGCCAGCCCGGAGAAGGGGCAGGAGATCATCAACGCCGCCGTGCCCGCCCTGCTGAAGGACGTGGCCGAGTTCTCCGCCGAGGTCTTGCCGTAGGCGGCGGCGGGGCGCACGGTCGCCGCATGAGCCACGCCCGCCACGCCGCCCGCACCGCCCGCGTCAGCCGGGAGCTGATCGAGGCCTCGGGGGACGTCGTCGCCCGCCGGCTTGAGATCATGGCCGAGGCCGTGCGCGACCCGCTGAAGGCCGACTACGCCGAACTGGTGCTGATGGGGTCCGAGAAGGTCGAGGCCCTGTCCGCCTCGGCGGCCGCCGGCGCCTCCGGCGTCATGGCGGCGGCGGATGCGGCGGGACGCATCGCCGCCCGCGAGAGCGCGGCGGCGCGCAGCGCCCTGGCGGCCATGACCGCGGCGGCGACCCCCGCCGAAGCGCTGAACGCCCAGGGACAGTGGGCGCTCGGCGCGTGGAACCGCTCGCTTCGCGACGGCTGGGCCTGGGGGGCGGCCATGCTCAAGCTGCAGGCCGACATTGTCCACCCTGTCCACGCGGCGGCGACCGCCAACGCCCGGCGGCTGCGGCGTTCGGCCTGATCGGCTGTAGCGCCTTTCCTCGCTTTCCACCCGCGATGTAGCGGGAATCCGCCCGGCGAAGTGGCGTCTTTATCCGCCTACCGGAACGGAGGCTCGTCGAAGGCCCGCAGCTTGCGCGAGTGCAGCCGCTCGCCCTCGGCGCGGAGCAGGTCGACGGCCTGGATGCCGATCTGCAGGTGCTCCGAGATCGAGCCCTCGTAGAAGCGGTGCGCCTGACCCGGCAGCTTGATCTCGCCGTGCAGCGGCTTGTCCGACACGCACAGCAGCGTGCCGTACGGCACCCGGAAGCGGTAGCCCTGGGCGGCGATGGTGGCGCTCTCCATGTCGATGGCCACGGCCCGACTCTGGTTGAAGCGCAGCGCCGACTTGGAATAGCGCAGCTCCCAGTTCCGGTCGTCGGTGGTCACCACCGTGCCGGTGCGCAGCCGCCGCTTGATCTCCTCGCCGGGCATGCCCGAGACCGACTTGGCGGCGTCGTAGAGGGCCCGCTGCACCTCGGCGATCGAGGGGATCGGGATGTCCGGCGGCAGCACGGCGTCCAGCACGTGGTCGTCGCGCAGATAGGCGTGCGCCAGCACATAATCCCCGACCGTCTGGCTGTCGCGCAGCCCGCCGCAATGGCCGATCATCATCCAGACGTGCGGACGGGTGACGGCCAGGTGGTCGCAGATGGTCTTGGCGTTGGACGGGCCGACGCCGATGTTGACCAGGGTGATGCCGTTCCAGCCCGGCGCGGTCAGGTGGTAGGCCGGCATCTGGTGCTTCTTCCACGCCGACTCGGCGATGGCCGCCTCGGGGTCCGGCGTGTCGCGGGTGACGATCACCCCGCCCGGCGTCGACAGGCTGTCGTAGCCGCTGTCCGGATCGCGCAGCTGGGCCAGCGCCCAGCGCACGAACTCATCGACGTACCTGTTGTAATTCGTGAACAAAATGTACGACTGGACGTGCTCCACCGGGGTGCCGGTGTAGTGGCGCAGGCGGGCCAGCGAGAAGTCGGTGCGCAGGCCGTCGAACTGGGCCAGCGGAAAGTCTTCGGCCACGTCGAACAGGCCGTCGGAGATCTCGTCCCCGATGTGGGCCAGGTCGGTGGTCGGGAAATGCCGCGCGATGGCCGCGGTGTTTGACGGGTCGAGGCTGACGTCCGAGCCGTCCAGCACATAGGGGAAGGGGATCTCCTGCTGGGAAGGGCGCACGTCGAAGGTGGCGCCGTAGTCCTCCTCCAGCAGCCGCAGCTGCTCGGTCAGATAGGGCCGGAACAGCTCCGGCCGGGTGACGGTGGTGGCGTAGATGCCCGGCCGCGAGAGGCGGGCGTAGGCGCGGGTGGCGAGGTGGGCGGGGCGTTCGCCGAACCAGCTGACGCGCAGCTCGGGATAGGCGAACAGGCCCTGGGCGCGGGCTTCGGCGGGCGGGCGTTCGCCGGTGTCGAGGAAGGTCTTCACCGCGGTGCGCAGGTTGGCGACCGACTGGCGGTAGAGGGTTTCGAGGCGGTCCAGCGCCGCCTGTGCTGTCATCGTGTCTGTCATGGCCTCCCTTAACGGAGGACGACGACATTGGCGAGACAGGGCTCAGGCCAGGGCGCGGTGAAGGAAGTCGGTCGCCTCGTCCAGAACCGGGGCCTTGTCGCGGAACAGCGGCGAGAAGCTCGCGATCAGGTCAGCGTGGGAGAGGCCCTCGTAGAGCCTCGCCTCGCAACGGCCGCCGACGGCGCGCATGCGCTCGCAGAGGATGACGGTGTCTTCGGCGTGGACCACCCGGTCGGCCGTGCCGTGGCCGAGCCACAGCGGCGGTGCGTCCGGGCGGACGAAGGCCACCGGCTGGGTCAGGGTCGGGTCGGGGGCCCGGCCGAAGGCGTTGACCGAGGCGGGCACGTCGAACGGCAGGAAGTCGTAGGGGCCCGCCAGGCCGGCCGCCGCGCGGATCAGGTCCGGCTCCCCCGCCGCCTCCATGTACCGACGGTCCAGGGCGATCATCGTCGCCAGATGCGCGCCGGCCGAGTGGCCGATCACGCCGAGCCGGGCCGGGTCGCCGCCATGGTCGCCCGCGATCCGGCCGGCCAGGACCGTGGCCGCCGCGGCGTCCTCGACGAAGGCCGGGAAGTGCACGCCGGGCACCAGCCGGTAGTCCGGGACCGCCACCACGAAGCCGCGCGCAGCCAGCGCTTGCGCGGCCCAGCC
Organism: Pseudomonadota bacterium; assembly: GCA_023424215.1. Taxonomy (GTDB): domain Bacteria; phylum Pseudomonadota; class Alphaproteobacteria; order Caulobacterales; family Caulobacteraceae; genus Brevundimonas. The sequence goes on along the minus strand of JAFAEC010000129.1, from coordinate 8,477 downwards.
GTAGAGCGTCCGGTCGCCGCTGTCCCATCCTCCTCCGTAGAAGAAGACCAGCGTCGGCCGCCCTCCGACTGGCGCGGGCCCGTCCGGAGCCCAGACGTCCAGCCGCTGGCGCGGCTCCGGTCCGTAGGCGAGGTCCCGCGCCACGCGGCCGGCGCCGCGGTCGCGCGGGCCCAGGCGGTTGAGCAGTCCAAGCGGCGAGCAGGCGGCCGCGGCGGCGCCGATCAGGGGAGCGAACAGGCCTCTTCGGGTCATGGAATCCCTACGTCCGGGCGCGGCGAGAAGATCACGCCTCGCACGGATTCCCGCGCGGGCTCAACCGCTCAGCGCGCCGAGGAGATCAGCGCGCCGCAGTTGGCGTCCTCGGCCAGACCCGGGTCGACGAAGGGCAACAGGGCGGCCAGCGGCGAGATCAGCGCCCCGAGAGCGGCCGCCAGACCGACCTGCCCGGCCACCGCCCCGCCCTCGATCCCGACTTGCGGCCGGGTGAGCGGGCCCTGGACGGTGATCGGGGACCACAGATGCACCAGCCGCGCCTCCTTGGTCTCGCCATCGATCCTCAGGTTCATCGTCTCGGTGCCGAGGTCGATCGTGCCCGATCCCCGGGCCAGCACCGGGGTGGTGTCGATGACGAAGGTCCGGGCCGTCGCCGTGCCGCCGGCGACGTCGAAGCTGGCCACGGCGCAGCGGATCTCGGACGTCGTCTCGTCGCCGCCCAGCAACTTGAACAGGCCGGCCGTCGCGTTGATGCCCATCAGCTCGGCGAAGGCGGCGCGCATCCGGCCCTGCGGCACGACCAGGCTGAGCGTGCCCTTCGACCCTGCGGCGAAGTCGTGGATCGAGGCTCCGGGCCCTTCCAGCTTCGCCCGGCCGAGGGCGCTGCCGCTCACCGTCGGCGCGCCGCCGCGCGCCGGGATGATGGACTCCAGTGGATAGCCGCGCAGGCGCAGGTCGACGGCGCTGTACGGCATGTCCCGGGTGGCGTTGATCTTCGCCGTGCCGCGCAGCTCGCCGCGGTTGAAGGTGAAGGCGATCGGGTCGAGATCGAGCACGCCCGACTTCAGCTGGGCGCCGATGTCGACCTCGCGGACGTCCAGCGTGTTCCGCTTCACCCGCGCCGCCCGGTAGCGCAGCTCGCCATCCATGACCCGCAGGCGCTCCACGTTCAGGGGCGCGTCGGGGAGAAGCCGGCCAGGCCGGCCCGAGCTGACCCGGCTGTCGCCGCCGCCGGTCACCCGGGTCTCGGCGCCCAGGACCGCGGCGAGATCGTCGATGTCGAGCAGACGCGAGCGCAGGTCCGCCTCCACCCGGCGCCGATCTCCCGCCTTGTCGACGACCAGGTCGCCCGAGAGATCGGACGACCCGACGCGGCCCGAGAAGTCGGCGAAGGTGAAGCGCGCGTCGTCCCGCGTAAGCTGGCCCGCAAGGCGATACGGCGGGGTGTTCGGCGTGGTGATGCCGGTGAGCAGGTAGATGTCGGCGAGGTCGCGTCCGCGCAGGCTCAGGTCGGCGGTGAACTGGCCGAGGTCGAAGGGTCGGGTGATGGAGCCGTCGGCGACCATGCGCGTGCCGGCGCCGTTCACCTCGGCATGGAAACCGTAGGGCCGGTCCCGGCGGACGTTCAGGAAGGGCCCGCCACGCACCTGCACCGTCAACGGCGTGCCGTTCACGGTGCCCTCGCCGTCGAGCCTGAAGCCCGCCTCCCCGTCCGTGCCCTCCCGGGCGTCGACGGTCGCCTCGAGGCGGATGTTCCGTCCCTGCTCGTCCAGTGAAATCCGCCCGTCGCGGATGATGAGCCGCTGGATCGGCGGCAGTTTCAGCCCCTCCCCGGTGTCGGGAGCGTCGGGGTTCAGGGCCCAGCTGCGGCGGCCGTCCTCGGTCGAGATCAGCACCGCCTGGGCGCGGGCGACGGCCACGCGCGGCATCTCGATGCGGCCGGCGAGCAGCGAGCGCAGCCGCACCGAGGCTTGCAGATCGCCCACGCGCAGGGTGTCCCGCTCCCGGGCCCAGTCGGGTCCGCCGATGCGCACGTCGCGGACCTGCATCGACGGGGTCCAGCTGAACAGGTGGACGTCGAGATCGCCGTTCAGCTGGATTTCCCGATCATAGCGCTCGGAGGCCCAGCGCCCGATGGGGCCGCGCAGAAGGTTCCAGTCGAAGAAGGCGAGGGACAGGAGGACGGCGGCGATCAGCGCGAGGGTGATGCTGGCGGCGATCTTTTCCGGGCGACCGGGACGGCGGGCGGCGGCGTAGACGGGGTCGTTGGCCACGACCCAATCGCGCCAGCCGCGCAGCCGGGCGCCGGCCGGGACCAGGGCCCGCTCGCGCACGGCGAGCCAGTTCCGGTTTTCGTTCAAGGGGTTCTGCACGAGGCGCTGCTCCCTGGCGGGGAGAGAACGCGCGATGCCCGGTATGGCTCATCCGTCGCCGGGGGGCTGTGACTGTAAAATTTCATACTTCGATCTGTCGCATAATCTTTACATTTCGGGGGTTGGGCGCATTCTGCGATCCGGGAACGGATCAATTCCGGAACGCTGAGGAGCCCTGCCATGCAGTTTTCACGTGCTCTCGCCGGCGGCGTCGCCGCCCTTCTCGCCGCTTCCGCGGCCGGCTCAGCCGGTGCGGGACAGGCGCCGAACCGTACGCCGGAGCGCGCGTCCGAAGCGCGCGGCGTCGTGGTCTGCGCCCAGGACGCGGCGTCGCGGCGGGCCTTCGTTCGCCGCTACGGAGAACGTCCGGTGTTCATCACCGCGCGCGAGGCGCGGGAGGTGAGGCGCGACGCGCCGGCCTGGGAGGCGCCGCGCTGCATGACCGAGCAGGAGCGTGTCCGCTACGAGCGGGCTGTCGCCCTGGCCCGGACCGCTGACCGGGACGGAGGGGCCTGACCCGGCAACGATAAAAGGGGGCGCTCCGCCGGAGCGCCCCCTTCTTGCCGCCGCCATCCGGGAACGGTTCAGTTCGCCGGTCGCAGGTGCCGGTCCAGCCAGCCGAACACCTCGGTATGCCACTGCAGGCTGTTCGCCGGCTTCAGCACCCAGTGGTTCTCGTCCGGGAAGACGATGAGGCGGCTGTCGATGCCCTGGCGCTGCAGGGCGGTGAAGGTCGACAGCGATTGCGAGGTCGGGATGCGGAAGTCGCGGTCGCCCTGGACGACCAGCATCGGATCGCGCCAGTTCTGCACGTGGTTGGCCGGGTTGAACTGCTGGTAGCCGCGCGGGTTCTCCCAAGGCGTGCCGCCGTTCTCCCACTCGGTGAACCACAGCTCCTCGGTGGCGAAGCCCATGTTGAAGGTGTCGAACACCCCGTCGTGATTGACGAGGCAGTCGAACTCGCCCGGCCAGTTTCCGGCGATCCAGTTGATCATGTAACCGCCGTAGGAGGCGCCGAGGGCGCAGGCGTTGTCGCCGTCGAGGAAATCGTAGCGCGACTGCGCGAAGGCCCATCCCTTCTGCAGGTCCTCCAGCGGACGGTCGCCCCAGTGCTGGCTGATCGCATCGGTGAAGGCCTGGCCGTAGCCGGTCGAGCCATGGAAATCGATCATCACCACCGCATAGCCGGCGCCGGCGTAGGTCATCGGGTTCCAGCGGTAGGACCAGCTGTTCCCGAACGAGCCCTGCGGGCCGCCGTGGATCAGGAAGGCGACCGGATACTTTCGCCCCTCGACGTAGTTGGCGGGCTTGATGACGTAGCCATGCACCGTCTCGTCGTTCCAGCCGGCGAAGCTGAACTGCTCGGCCTCGCCGAAGGCGAGGCTGTCGAGCTGCGGGTTCACGTCGGTGATGCGGATCGGCATCTCACGGCCGAGGAAAGTCTTCACATACAGCTCGGTCGGCCGGGTCAGACTGTCCTGGGCGAGCACGAAGCCGGACGGGGTCTGCTGGAAGCCCGAGACGTGGCCTTCACCCGTGATCGGGGTGACCACGCCGTTGCGCGTGTCGATGGCGAAGAGCCGCGTCTGACCCACGTCGCCGGCGGTGGTGTAGAGGGTGTTGCCGTCCTTCGACCACTGCAGGGTGTCGGCGGAGCGGTCCCAGTTGGCGGCGATCTGGCGCACCTGGCCGGTGTCCATGTCGCGCAGGAAGACGCCGTACCTGTCGGCCTCGAAGCCCGGCCGGGCCATGGCGCGGTAGGCGAGGGTGCGGCCGTCGGGCGAGAACACCGGGCCCGTATCCCAGGCGTCGTTGTCGTCGGTCAGATTGGTCAGCCGCCCGGGCTCGGCCAGCGACACCTGGTACAGGTCGAAGTTGGTGCTCCACGGTTCCGAACGGCCCGCCTCGCGCGCCGAGAAGACCAGCCCCTGACCATCGGGCGTGAAGGTGAATTCGCTCTCGTCGCCGAAGGGCTTGGAGGGGACGTCGCCGTCGAAGTCGCGGGTCATCCAGACCGGCTCGCCCGAACCGTCGGCGTTCACGACGAACAGGTGGTTCTGGGTGCCGTCGTTCCAGGTGTCCCAGTGGCGCACGAACATGCGGTCGTAGACCATGCCGGTCGAGGAATCGTCGGCCACGGCCTTCTGGCGGTCCGCGGTGCAGGCGAGGTCGCCGCAGCTCGGGAACACCGCCAGGGACACCGCCACCTTCGACGCGTCGGGGCTCAGGCGATAGGCGTTGACGTCCAGCGGCAGGCGGGTGACCTGGACCGGGTTGGTCCCGTCAGCCTCCGCGCGCCAGACCTGGCTGGAGCCCGAACGACCCGAGAGGAAGTACAACCTGCCGTCGCCGCCCCAGCGCGCCGTGTTGGCCCCGCCCTCGTTGATTGCCAGCCGCCGCGCTTCGCCGGGCGCCTGCAGGTCCATCATGTAGAGCGCGCCCGAGCGGCGGTTCGCCTCCACGTCGGTCGTGGTGACCGAATAGACCAGCCAGCGACCGTCGGCAGAGACCTGCGGGTCGCCCAGCCGGTTGGCCGAAATCATCGCCCGATAGTCGAAGGCCTGCTGCTGCGCGGCGCTCGCCCCCGGGGCGGCCGGCGCGGCCGGGGCTTCGGCGAGGGCGGGAAGGGCGGTCCCCAGCAGCGCGGCGGCGCTCAGGCTGGTCAGAAGGCGGGTCATTCGGGACATGCGGACTTCCTCTCCGGGCGAATTCTTTCGGGCGAAGGCGTGGCGCCGTCCCGTCCGGGCGTCAATGGCGAGGGTTGCTGGGGGCGCTTGCGGAGCATCGCGGGAGCGGCGACAACCGGGGCGAATGACCGCCGAAGCCTTCATGCCCGCTGTCCCTCCGGAGCCGCACATCTGCGATGTGCTGATCGCCGAGCGCGCGCCACGGCTGACGGCGTCGCCGTTCTGGCCGGTGCTGCGGCCGGCGCTTTACCGGCTCCTGAACTATCGCCAGGCGGTGCGCATGGCCGATGCGGTGCGCCCCCTCTCCGGGGCCGAGGCGCTGGCCTGGATGAGCGACCTGCTGGACCTGAAGGTGTCGGCCCTGAACGCGGACCGCATTCCGGAGTCGGGCCGCTGCATCGTGGTGGCCAACCATCCCACCGGCATCGCCGACGGCATCGCCGTCCGCGATGTGGTCGCCGCGCGTCGTGACGACGCCGTCTTCTTCGCCAACGCCGACGCGCTGCGGGTCTCGCCGCGACTGGGCGAGGCCGTGATCCCCGTCGAATGGGTGGTCGAGAAGCGCACCCGGGAGAAGACCCGCGCCACCCTCCAGGCGGCGCGCGAGGCGTTCGAGGCCGAGCGCTGCGTGGTCATGTTCCCGGCCGGGCGGCTGGCGCGGGTGGCGAGGGACGGATCGGTGACCGATCCGGACTGGGCCCCGACGGCGGCCTCGCTGGCGCGCAAATACGATGCGCCCGTCATCCCGATCCATGTGTCGGGACCCTATTCCCGCCTGTTCCACGCCTTCGACAGGGTCTCGCAGGAACTTCGCGACGTCACCCTGTTCCACGAGCTGCTCAACAAGCGGAAGAAGCCCTTCCACCTGAAGGTCGGCAAGCCGATCTCCCCGGCGCGGCTCGACATCGACGCAGGCAAGGCGACATACGCCCTGAAGGCCTTCACCGAGCGGGTGCTGCCCGGCCAGCCGGACGCTGACTTTGCCTGAGGCCGTGTTCGACCTGCCCGACGCGGACGCGACGGCCCGGCTCGGCGCCGCTGTGGCGCGCCGGCTGGAGCCGGGCGAGGCGGTGCTGCTTTACGGTCCTTTGGGCATGGGCAAGTCGACCCTGGCGCGCGGGCTGATCCGCGCCCTGACCCGGCCGGACGAAGACGTGCCGTCGCCGACCTTCACCCTGGTGCAGTTCTACGAAAGCGACCCGCCGGTGGCGCACTTCGATCTCTACCGCCTGACCCGCCCGAAGGAGGCCTCGGAGATCGGCCTGGACGAGGCGCTGGACGAGGGCTGCGCGGTGATCGAATGGCCCGAACGACTGGGCGAGGATCCGGCCGGCTGGCTCGGGCCGGATCGACTCACGATCACGCTCGCGGAGGCCGGCGACGGGCGGCGTGCGACCGTTTCTGGCGCAGGGGCGTGGGAGAGCAAGGTAATGGACCTGCATGTCTGACCGTGAACAGCTGCGCCGCGACTTCCTGACGGCCGCCGGCCTCGGCGAGGCTGCGCGCGCGCCCCTGCCCGGGGACGCGTCGACCCGGCGCTACGAGCGGCTGACCACGCCGACGGGAGCCAGCCTGATGCTGATGGACCAGCCGCCCGCCGCGGAGTCTCCGCCCTGCGACCCCGCCTGGACGCCGGAGCAGCGCCGCGCCGCGGGCTGGAACGCCGTGGCGCGGCTTTCGGCAGGGCGGGTGGAGGCCTTCGCCGCGGTCGCCGAGCATTTCCGGCGGGCGGGCCTGTCGACGCCGGAAATCGTGGCGGTGGACGCCGCCAACGGCCTGGCGGTGATCGAGGATCTCGGCGACGACCTGTTCGCGCGGGTGATCGCCGACGGGGAGCCCCAGGCCCCGCTCTATCTGGCCGCGGTCGACGCCGTGGCGCGCCTGCACATGGCTGCGCTGCTACCCGAGATGATGCAGGGGCCGGCCGGCGACTGGCCGCTGTTGACCTACGACGCCGTGGCCATGCAGGGCGGCGCCGACCTGTTCGTCGAATGGCTGCCGAAGCTGCATGCCGACCTGCAGTTCGGGCCCGCGGCGCTGGAGGAATGGCGCGCCGCCTGGGCGCCCGTCGTCGCCATGGGCGAGCAGAAGGCCTGGACCATCGCGCACCGCGACTATCACGCCGAGAACCTGATCTGGCTGCCGGAGCGCGCGCACCAGCGGCGGGTCGGGCTGATCGACTTTCAGGACGCCGTGCTGGCGCACCCGGTCTGGGATCTGCACTCGCTGCTGCAGGACGCCCGTCGCGACGTGCCGCGCGAACTGGAGGCGGTGGCCTTCAATCACTACTGCGAGGTGATGATGGTCGACCGGGAGTCCTACTGGCGGGACTATGTCGCCCTGGCGGCGCTCAACGAGGCGCGCATCCTCGGCGTTTTCGCGCGGTTGATCGCCCGCGACGCCAAGCCGCGCTATCGCCAGTTCATGCCACGGGTGTGGGACCATCTGAACCGGAACCTGCGCGAGCCCGGCATGGAGACGGTGTCGGCGTGGTTCGACCGACATGTCCCGCAGGAGAGACGCGCGTGACGCCGAAGACCGCCATGGTGCTGGCCGCCGGCCTCGGGACCCGCATGCGGCCCCTGACGGACGACAGGCCCAAGGCTCTGGTCGAGGTGGGGGGACGGGCGCTGGTCGACCACGTCCTGGACCGTCTGGCCGACGCCGGGGTCGAGCGGGCGGTGGTCAATGTGCACTGGTTCGCCGACCGGCTCGAGACCCATCTCGCCGCTCGCGGCCGGGGCCCGGACATCGTCATCTCCGACGAGCGCGCGGAGCTGCTGGAGACCGGCGGCGGCCTGAAGAAGGCCCGGGCCCTGCTCGGCGAAGAGCCGGTCTTCGTCGCCAACATCGACAGCGTCTGGATCGACCGCGGGGACGCGCTGAATCAACTCGCCCGCCTGTGGAATCCCTCAATGATGGATGCCGCGCTTCTTCTCGCACGACGCGAGGCCTCCATCGGCTTCGAGGGCGACGGCGACTTCTTCCTGGAAGAGAACCAGCGGCTGACTTTCCGCGGCGAGGCCCCCGCCGCTCCCTTCGCCTATATGGGCGTGCACATCTGCCGGCCGGATTACGTCGCCGCGGGCCCGGAGGGGCCGTTCTCGTTGAGTGCGCTCTGGCGTCAGTCCGCCGCGGCCGGCCGTCTCCACGGCTGCGTCCTCGACGGCGACTGGATGCACGTCGGCGATCCCCAGGCCCGCGACGCCGCGGAGTCGCGGCTGGCCGGGGGATGAACGGACCCTTCGATCCTTTCGCGGGCGAAGCTCCCCGGTGGTTCGCCGTCGAGGCGCGGCGGCCGTTCCTCGAGGACCTCGCCGCCGGCGTTCTGGACTGGTTGGGCGAGCGCCCCCCGGAGACCTTGTCCGACGCCGTGGTCCTGCTGCCGCACCGGCGCGCCTGTCTCTTATACACAAATGACGCA
>JAFAEC010000119.1 GCA_023424215.1 Pseudomonadota bacterium | reverse complement strand
TGACAGGGCAGGCGGCGCGCGGCTGGACGCGCGCACCCTCGCCCTCACCACCCGCCAGCTGGCGACGCTGGTGGCGGTGGCGCCCGTCGAGGAGGCGCTCCGCTCCATCGCCCTGCAGGCGGAACGGCCGGCCGTGCGACGCGTGCTGGAGGGCGTGCATGCCGGGGTGCTGGAGGGCCGTCCCCTGTCGGACGCCATGGGGCTGCAGGGCCGGGCCTTTCCGCCGTTGTCCCGGGCAATGGTCGCGGCGGGCGAGGCGTCCGGCGCCCTCGGGCCCATCCTCGAACGTCTCGCCGACGGACTGGAGCGCGACCAGCAGGTGCGCGGCAAGGTGATTACGGCCCTGGTCTATCCCGCCGTGCTGGCCATCGTCGCCCTCGGCGTCATCGCCGCCCTGATGACCTTCGTGGTGCCCAAGGTGGTCGATCAGTTCGACAGCATGAACCAGACCCTGCCGCTGCTGACCCGGGTGGTCATCGGCGTCTCCGACCTGATGCGCGACTGGGGCTGGCTCGGCGCCGTCCTGCTCGGCCTCGGCGCCGCGGCGGGCGTTCTGTTTCTGCGCAATCCCCGCTTCCGGCTCGGGTTCGACGCCGCGATCCTCCGCCTGCCGGTGGTCGGCCGCCTGACTCGCGACCTGCACGGCGCCAAGATGGCGCGGACGCTGTCGACCATGCTGGCCGCCGGCCTGCCCGTGCTGGAAGGTCTGACGATCACCGCCCGGACGGTGCCGAACCGCGCCCTTCGCGCCGCCACGGAGCGGATGGTCGAGGCGGTGCGCGAAGGCGGCGGCCTCTCGGCGGCCATGCGGCTCGCCGGCGTCTTTCCCCCGATCCTCGTGCACATGACGGCCTCGGGCGAGAGCAGCGGTCGGCTGGAGCCGATGCTGGAGCGCGCCGCCGACTACCTGGAGCGGGAGTTCTCCACCTTCACCGCCGTGATGCTGAGCCTGCTCGAGCCGGCGATCATCGTCGTCATGGGCGGCGTGGTGGCGGTGATCGTGCTCTCGATCCTGCTGCCCATCCTGCAGATCAACACCCTCGCCCTGAGTTGACGGAGTCCGCCATGACACGTTTCCCTACCGTTCGCCGCGCGGCGGCTCGCTGCTTCAGGGAGATGAGCGGTCGCGCCCCGGCGGCGGAGCGCCGCGCGCGCCGCGACAGCGCCCAAGGACGCGCCGGCTTCACCCTGGTCGAACTGATGGTGGTCATCGTCATCATCGGCCTGCTGGCCACGGTGGTGGCGATCAACGTCCTGCCCAGCCAGGACAAGGCCATGGTCGGCAAGGCCCGGGCCGACATCGCCGTGCTGGAGCAGGCGATAGAGACCTACCGGCTCGACAACCTGACCTTCCCGGAGGACGCCCAGGGGCTGCAGGCCCTCGTCAGCCCGCCGGCAGGCCTGGCCCGGCCCGAGCGCTATCGCCAGGGCGGCTATGTCCGGCGCCTGCCGGAAGACCCGTGGGGCAACCCCTACCAGTACCGGCGCAATAGCGCCCACGGCGGCCAGTTCGACGTCTGGTCGCTGGGCGCCGACGGCCGCGAGGGAGGCGAAGGCGATGACGCCGACCTCGGCAACTGGCAGGTCTAGGCGCGCCGGCTTCACCCTCGTCGAACTGCTGATGACGGTGGCCATCATCGGCGTGGCGGCGGGGGCGGTGGTGCTGTCGATGCCCGATCCGCGGTCTTCGGTGGGCGAGGACGCCGAGCGTTTCGCCGCCCGCCTGCAACGGGCCCGCGAGGAGGCGATCCTGTCCGGCCGGCCGGTGGCGGTCGAGGCCGCGGCCTGCGGCTACGCCTTCTCCGCCTTCGACGGCGAGCGGTGGACGCCCCTCCGCGACGGCCCGTTCGGGGACGAACCCTGGTCTGACGGCGTCGTCGCCGTCCCCGTCGAGCCGCCCCTGCGCCTGACCTTCGATCCGACCGGCGTGGCCGAGCCGGCCCGCGTCGTGCTGTCGCGCGACGGCCGGTCCGTCGCGGTCGCCGTCGACGGCGCCGGCGAGGTGTCGATCGATGGCTGACCCCGCGCGCAAGGGCTTCAGCCTGGTCGAACTGCTGGTGGCGCTGGCCGTGTTCAGCCTGGCGGCCATGGCCCTGCTCAACCTGTCCGGCGAGAACACCCGCTCGGCCGCGCGCGTCGAGGATCGGACCCTCGGCGGGGTGGTGGCCGAGAACCTTGCGGTCGAGGCGGCCGTGACGCCGGGCCTTGCCGAGGGCGAGAGCGCGGGGGTCGCGAACCTGGCCGACCGGAGCTGGGCTTGGACGCGCACGGTGGCGGCGACCGATGACCCGGACCTGCTGCGCGTCGACATTCGCGTGTCGACGACCGAGGGACTGGCCGCGGACCGGACCCTGTTCGTGGAGCGCGCCTCGTGACGCCGTCCCGCGCCGGTTTCACCCTCGTCGAGGCGCTGGTCTCTCTCTCCATCTTCGCCCTGCTGGCGACGGCCGGCAGCGCGGTGCTCAGCCAGGCGATCGACAATCGCTTCGCGGTGAAGTCGGCGACGGATCGCACCGCCGACCTGCAGCGGATGCGCGGCCTGTTGGGCGCCGACATCGGCCAGGCCGCGCCGCGCCGGGCGCGCGGACCGACCGGCCGCCCGCTTCCGCGGGCCTTCGTGGCCGCCTAGGCCCCCGGGGAGGCGGTTCTGGTCCTGACACGAACGGGCTGGACCAATCCGGGCGAACGGCCCCGTTCGTCCCTGCAGCGCGTCGAATACCGCCTCGTCGACGGCCGGCTCGAGCGGCGCGTGGCGACCCATCCGGACGGCGCGCGGCCGGGTCCGCCGCAGGTCCTCTATCGCGGGGTGCGCGACCTGACCGTGAGCTTCCTGCGCGACGGTTCGGAGGGGCCGGCCTGGCTGCCGACCCCCGACCGCCCCCTGCCCGACGCCGTGCGCGTGCGGGCGACGCTGGAGGGCTATGGCGTCGTGGACCAGCTGTTCCTCGTGGGCGGCATGTGATGCGTCCGCGCCGCAAGAACCGCGAGGGCATGGCCCTGCTGACCGTCCTGCTGCTGGTGGCGGTGATGGCGGCGGTCGCTTCGGCCGTACTCGACGACGTGCGGTTTTCGGTCCGCCGCACGACCAACGCCGAGCGACTGGCGCAGGCGCAGTGGTACGCCGACGGGGCCGAGCGGCTGGCGCGGCGGCAGATCACCCGCCTCGTCGCGCGCGATCCGTCGCGCACGCCCCTGCGGCCGGACTGGAACGGCCGTCGATTCGACTTTCCGGTCGAGGGCGGCGCGATCGGCGCGACGATCCGCGACGGCCAGGCCTGCTTCAACCTCAACAGCGTGGTCCAGGGCGTCGGCGAGGATCTGACGGTCCGGCCGGAGGGGGTGGCGCAATTCCTCGCTCTCGGCCGCGCCATCGAGGCACCGGAAAGCCGGATGCGGGCCGTGGCTGACGCCCTGGTGGACTGGCTGGACGCCGACGCCGCGAGCCGCCCGCTCGGGGCCGAGGACGGGGCCTACGCGGGCCTTGCAGAGCCCTACCGGACGGCGGGCATGATGCTGGTTGAGGTCAGCGAAATTCGCGCGATCAAGGGCGTCGACGCCGACCTCTACCGTCGTCTTCGGCCGTGGGTCTGCGCCCTGCCGACCACCCGCCCCGCGCCCCTGAACATCAACACCCTGTCGCCGGAACAGGCCCCGCTGCTGGTCATGCTGGCCGACGGCGCCCTCGGCGAACAGGAGGCGCGGCGACTGATTGGCCGGCGACTTCCCGGCGGCTGGCGCGACGTCGCCGCCTTCCGGGCCGACCCGATCGCCGCCGCCCTGCCGCCGGCGGCGGACGAGCAGCTCGGCGTCGTCACGCGCTTCTTCGACCTTCGCATCGAGGTCGACCACGGCGGCCTGCACGCGGTGCGCACCGCCCTCCTCCACGCCCCGGCCGACGGTCCGGTGCGCACCGTCATCCAGCGCTGGACGCCTGACGAATGAAGCCCATACGCCTGATCCTCATCCCCGCGTCGGTCGACGATCCCGCGCCCTGGCTGATTCTGGGCGAGGACGGCCAGGTGCGCGAGCGCGGCGTGCTCACCCCCGAGGGCGGCGCGGCGGCGCCCGCGTCGCTGCGCACCGTGGCCATCGCTCCGGGCGCGGAGACGACGCTGCGCTGGGTCGACCTGCCGGCGGGGAGCCCCGCCCAGCTCCGGGCCGCGGCGGCCTGGACGATGCGCGAGACGGTCGCCGCCGCCCCGGACCGGCTGGCCGTGGCCGTCGGCCCCGCCGCACCGTCCGGCGAGCCGCGCCTCGTCGCCGTGGTCAGCCGCGCCCTGCTGCAAGCCTGGATCGAACATCTCGAGGCGCTCGGCGTCCGGGCCGACGTGATCCTGCCGGACGTGCTGACCGTCCCGGAACCCGGGGACGCGGAGACGCTGAACGCCGTGGCCTTCGGCGCCGGTCTGGCGCTGCGCGGCCGCCGCTTCGCCGCCACGGTCCAGCCGGACCTCGCCGACCTGGTCGCGGCGGGCCGGACGGTGATCCCGATCGAGGATCCCGCCGCGGTCGAGGGGGCGCTGGCGGCCGCCGCGCGGTTTCCGTCGCTCAACCTGCTCGACGCTGTGGAGCCCGGCCGGCGGGCCGCTGGCGGC
>JAFAEC010000106.1 GCA_023424215.1 Pseudomonadota bacterium | reverse complement strand
ATGTCGGGGCGGGGGAGGTCGGCCACGATCCCACCGATGCGGCAGGCCGACGAGAGCAGCGAGGCGGTCTTGCCCTCGATGGAGGCCAGGTAGGCGTCTTCGGTGCGGTCGACCTGGTAGGCGTCCTGCAGCTCCCGGACCTCTCCCTCGCAGAGCCGGCCGATGGTGGCGGCCAGCAGCCCGGCCACCTCCACACCCAGCGAGGCGGCGATCTCCGACGCCTTGGCCAGCAGGAAGTCTCCGGCGAGGATGGCCCGCAGGTTGCCCCAGCGGGAGTTGACGCTCTCCACGCCCCGGCGGGTGACGGCCTCGTCGATCACGTCGTCGTGGTAGAGCGAGCCGAGGTGGACCAGTTCGACCGACACCCCGCCCCTCACGGCCTCGATGGTGGCAGGGCCGTCGTGACCCTCCCGGCAGGCAGCGGCCGCCACCGAGAACAGGGGCCTGACCCGCTTGCCACCGGCTCCCACCAGGTGCGATGCCATCTCGGTCATGGCCTCGGTGGGGGCGGTGACGGCCAGGCGGAGCTCCTCCTCGATGCGCTTGCGGTCGTCGGCCGCGTGCGGCATGGAGAGCAGCGGGTTGTCGGCCATCCGGCGAGGCTAAGCCACCCGCCCCGGCGCCCCCAACGGGGCCGTTCCCCGGGAAGGAACGAACGCCACCTACGGGTACACTCGTGCAACGAATCCCGCTCTGAGGGAGGCACCAAGTGTTCGAGAGATTCACGGATCGGGCCCGCCGCGTGGTGGTCCTGGCACAGGAGGAGGCTCGCCTCCTCAACCACAACTACATCGGCACCGAGCACATCCTGCTCGGGCTGATCCACGAGGGCGAAGGCGTAGCCGCCAAGGCCCTGGAATCGCTCGGCATATCGCTGGAGGGCGTACGCAGCCAGGTCGAGGAGATCATCGGCCAGGGCGGCTCGTCCCCCTCCGGCCACATCCCGTTCACGCCGCGCGCGAAGAAGGTCCTCGAGCTGTCGCTGCGCGAGGCCCTCCAGCTCGGCCACAACTACATCGGCACCGAGCACATCCTCCTCGGCCTCATCCGTGAGGGCGAAGGCGTGGCCGCTCAGGTCCTCGTCAAGCTCGGAGCCGACCTCAACCGCGTCCGGCAGCAGGTCATCCAGCTGCTGTCCGGTTACCAGGGCAAGGAACCCGCGGAGTCCGGCACGAGCCGCGGCGAGTCCGGCACCCCGTCGACGTCGCTCGTCCTGGATCAGTTCGGCCGCAACCTGACGCAGGCCGCGCTCGAAGGCAAGCTCGATCCGGTCATCGGACGGGCCAAGGAAATCGAGCGGGTCATGCAGGTGCTCTCGCGCCGCACCAAGAACAACCCGGTGCTGATCGGCGAGCCCGGTGTCGGTAAGACGGCCGTCGTCGAGGGCCTCGCGCAGGCCATCGTCAACGGTGAGGTTCCCGAGACCCTCAAGGACAAGCAGCTCTACACGCTCGACCTCGGGTCCCTGGTGGCCGGCAGCCGTTACCGCGGTGATTTCGAGGAGCGCCTGAAGAAGGTGCTCAAGGAAATCAACAGCCGCGGCGACATCATCCTGTTCATCGACGAGCTGCACACGCTCGTCGGCGCAGGTGCAGCCGAAGGCGCGATCGACGCCGCGTCGATCCTGAAGCCGAAGCTGGCCCGCGGTGAGCTGCAGACCATCGGCGCGACCACTCTCGACGAGTACCGCAAGTACATCGAGAAGGACGCCGCTCTGGAACGCCGCTTCCAGCCGGTGCAGGTCGGCGAACCGACCGTCGAGCACACCATCGAGATCCTCAAGGGTCTCCGCGACCGGTACGAGGCGCACCACCGCGTCTCGATCACCGACAAGGCGCTCGTTGCGGCGTCGACCCTCGCGGACCGCTACATCAACGACCGGTTCCTGCCGGACAAGGCGATCGACCTCATCGACGAGGCGGGCGCGCGCATGCGCATCCGCCGGATGACCGCACCGCCGGACCTGCGCGAATTCGACGACCGGATCGCCGACGCCCGTCGCGAGAAGGAATCGGCGATCGACGCGCAGGACTTCGAGAAGGCCGCGAGCCTGCGCGACAAGGAGAAGCAGCTCGTCGCGCAGCGTGCCGAGCGTGAGAAGCAGTGGCGTGCGGGCGACCTCGACGTGATCGCAGAGGTCGACGAGGAGCAGATCGCGGAAGTTCTCGCGAACTGGACCGGTATCCCCGTGTTCAAGCTCACCGAGGAGGAGACCACCCGTCTGCTCCGCATGGAGGACGAGCTGCACAGGCGGATCATCGGCCAGGAGGATGCCGTCAAGGCCGTCGCGAAGGCGATCCGTCGTACGCGTGCCGGCCTGAAGGATCCGAAGCGTCCGTCCGGCTCGTTCATCTTCGCCGGACCGTCGGGTGTCGTTAAGACCGAGCTGTCCAAGGCGCTGGCGAACTTCCTGTTCGGCGAGGACGACGCGCTCATCCAGATCGATTTGGGCGAGTTCCACGACCGCTTCACCGCCTCGCGGCTGTTCGGTGCCCCTCCGGGCTACGTCGGCTATGAAGAGGGCGGCCAGCTCACC
>JAFAEC010000203.1 GCA_023424215.1 Pseudomonadota bacterium | reverse complement strand
CCCCCGCCCATGCCGCCTCCTCCTCCTCCTCCGCCGCCTCGACCTCCGCCACCCGCGCCGCCGCCCCGCCCGCCTGAGCCGCCCGGCCGCGTCGGCCCCTGCAGCGGGATCTCCAGCCCGGCCGGGATCGGATCGAGGTCCAGCGCGTGGCGGATGAAGTCGCGCAACGAGACCACCAGCTCGTGGGTGTGCACTGGCCGTCCCTCGACCAGCGCCCGGGCCGCCCGTTCGGCCAGCCGCACCTGCTCCTCCGTCCCCAGCAGTATGATGTCGGACAGCGCCGCCTCGACCGCGTCGCGGATGCGACGCGCGCGGTCCGAGCCGGCCGCCGCCTCGTCAGCCGCCGCCGTCCCCCCCGCGCGCTTGAGTTCGCGCAGGTGCCGCGGATCCACCGCCAGGTCGCCGGTGAACGACCCGCCCAGCACCTTGTAGGCGGCGATCAGCGTCTTCAGCCGCTCGTTGATCTGGCGGTTCATTCGCTCCCGGCGCTGCTGGAAGGTCATCATCATGACCAGCCGGATGCCGACGCCGATCAGGGCGAACAGGGCGAGGCCGACAAGGCTGGCCAGCACGCTCTCCCACGAGCTGAGATCGAGGCCCCTCACCGTCGGCCTCCCGCCCCGGCCGCCGCAGGGGAACCGCCGGGGCGTCTGCTGGTTGTGACGGCCACGGCGCTCACCAGCGGCGCCGCCTGTCCCCTGTCGCGTCCGGTTTCTGGTGCATGTTGCGTTTCCTGAAGCTCCACTGGCTCTATCTGCTGATCGTCACCGAACTGGTGTTCATCGCCGCCTGCGTCGGCTGGCTGGCGGCGGCGCCCTTCGTCGGCTGACCGCTATTCCCGCGCCGCGGCCGAGGCGTCCCGCGCCGCCTCGAACTCCGCCCCCTCGTTCCACGCCGGCCATGCCTCGCTGTCGGCCATGTCGCGGCCGACTGCGTAGAGCAGGTCCACGTCCACCGCCGCGGCGTCCATGGTCCAGACCGGCGTCCATTCGTCCGAGGGCTTGTGGTAGCGGTTCGCCACATAGTCGGCGCTGGCCGCGTTGTGGCCGGTGAAGCCGGCGACACCGAACAGGGCCGGCACGCCCTTCTTGGCCAGCGGGAAGTGGTCCGAGCGATAGAAGCCGCCGGCATGCGGCGCCGGGTCGGGGATCAGCCGCCGTCCGGCCTCCGCGGCGCGACGCTCCAGCCACTGCTCGGTCTCGCTCTTGCCCGGGCCGATGACCACGATCTCGGGCGAGATCTCCGTGCCCGGCAGCAGGCTGTCGATGTTGATGTTGGCGACCGTGGTCTCCAGCGGCCAGACCGGGTTGGCGGCGTAATACTCGGCCCCCAGCAGCCCCGCCTCCTCGGCGGTCCAGGCGGCGAACACCACCGAGCGTTCCGGCGGCGCGCCTTCCTTGAACAGCCGCGCCAGCTCCAGCAGGGCGGCGACGCCCGTCGCGTTGTCCACCGCGCCGTTGTAGATGTCGTCGCCGTCCACCGGCGTGGCCCGGCCGTAGGCGTCCCAGTGCGCGCCGTACAGCACCGTCTCGTCGGGCCGCTCGGCGCCCGGCACGCGCGCCAGCACGTTGCGGCTCTCGATGTTGGCGTGGGTCTGGCCGAAATCGATCGACAGCGTCGTGCCCGGCAGTTCGACCGGCCGGAAGTCCGCCGACCGGGCCTGCTCGCGCAAGGTCGCGAGATCCAGCCCCGCCGCCGCCAGCAGGCGTTCGGCCACGGGCGACTGGATCCACCCCTGGGCCGGAACCCGCTCGGCCGCCCAGTTCTCGCGCACGATGTCGAAGTCCGGGGCCGTCGACGAGCCCTCCAGCACCGACCAGCCGTAGCCGGCTCCCTCGTCGTCGTGGATGACCAGCACCCCGGCCGCGCCCTGCCGCGCCGCCTCCTCGAACTTGTAGGTCCAGCGGCCGTAGAAGGTCATCGCCCGGCCGTCGAAGCGGTCCGCCACCGGGTGGCCCTCCGGCGCGTTGAAATCCGGGTCGTTGACGATGACCAGCAGGACCTTGTCCTTCAGGTCCATGCCCTTGAAGTCGTCCCAGTTCCGCTCCGGCGCGTCCACGCCGTAGCCGGCGAAGACCACCGGGGCGTCGGTGACGGTGATCCGCTCCACCGGCCGGTCGCTGGCGACCAGAACCTCGGGCCCACGCTCGAGCCGCATCTCGCCCTGCGGCGTCTTCGCCACGATGGTCGCGAGGCCGGACTGCTGGGTGCGGCTGAGCTGCGCCGTCTGCGTCCACGAGCCGTCCGGCCCGCCGGGCTCCAGCCCCAGGGCGCGGAACTGCTCGACGAGGTATTCGACCGTCTTCTCCTCGCCCGGCGTGGCCACGCCGCGGCCCTCGAACTCGTCCGAGGCCAGCACCCGGGTATGCTCGTTCAGGCGCGCCGGGTCGGCGGTCTGGGCCAGCGCCGGAGCGGCGGCCAGCAGGGCGACGGAGGCGAGGAGGGCGAGGCGGAACGGACGCATGGCGGTCTCTCTGCGATCGGGGAGGGGCGCACCCTGACCCCCTCGGCCAGGAGAGTCGAGCGTCACCGTTCGGCCAGCCAGGCCGCCGCCCCCTCGCCGGCGACCACGCCTGAGGCGAAGCAGGCCTGCAGCAGGTAGCCGCCGGTCGGCGCCTCCCAGTCCAGCATCTCGCCGGCCGCGAACACGCCCGGCAGCGCCTTCAGCATCAGCCGGTCGTCGACCTGGTCCAGCTTCACCCCGCCGGCCGAGGAGATGGCCCGCGCCAGTCCCTGCGCCCCGGTCAGTTTCAGCCGCACCGCCTTGATACGTTTGGCCAGCTTCTCCGCCCCTTGCGGAATCTCGCCGGGGATCTCCCGCAGCAGGCCGACCGCCGCCGGCGCCAGGCCGGCCGCCTTCCTCAACCAGTTGGTCACGCTGTCCTTGCCGCGCGGCCGCGCCAGCCGGGCCGCCAGCGCCGCCTCGTCGAGGTCGGGTCGCAGATCGACGACCAGCTCCGCCGACCCGTCCCGCGCGATCGCCTCGCGCAGCTCCGCCGAGAGGGCATAGATCGCTCCGCCCTCCAGTCCGTAGCGGGTGACCATGGCCTCGCCGCGCACCGTCCGCCCGCCGTGGCTGAGCGCCACGTTCTTCAGCGGCTCACCGGCGAAACGGTCGGCGAAGACCGGCGACCACGCGATGTCGAACCCCATGTTCGACGGCCGGAGCGGCGCGATCTCCACCCCCGCCGCGGCGAGGTCGTCCGTCCACGAACCATCGCTCCCGAGCCGGGGCCAGCTGGCGCCGCCCAGCGCGAGCACCACCGCGTCGGGCCGCTCGACCCTCTCCCCCTCCGGCGTCTCGAACACCCAGCCGCCGTCGCGCCGGCCGGTCCAGCGCGAACGGGTCCGCACCTCCACCCCCAGCTCCGCCAGCCGGGCCAGCCAGGCGCGCAGCAGCGGCGAGGCCTTCATCGCCCTGGGAAACACCCGCCCCGAGGAGCCGGTGAAGGTCGCCTGCCCGAGGCCCTCGGCCCAGCCGATGAGATGCGTCGGCGAGAAACGCGCCAGCCAGTCAGCGACCCTCGCGCCCGCCTCGCCGTAGCGCCCGACGAAGGCCGCCTGCGGCTCCGAATGGGTCAGGTTCAGCCCCCCGCGGCCCGCCATGAGGAATTTGCGCGCCACGGACGGCATGGCCTCGTGCACGACGACCCTCAGGCCAGCCTGCGCCAGTCGCTCGGCGGCCATCAGCCCCGCCGGTCCGGCCCCGATCACATGCACCGTCTTCACATCCATGTCGTCCCAGATGGACCGGAACGGCTGGCGGCGCCATACGCTGATGCCCCATGAGCGTCGCCTTCACCCGCGAGGAGGATCTCGAGGCCACGGCCGCGGACCTCCCCGACCGCCCGATCTCTCCGCATCCCAACCTCGTCACGCCCAACGGCCTGGCGGCGATCGACGCCGCCCTGGCTGGCGCGCGCGCGGCCTACGCGGCGGCCCAGGCCCAGGGCTCGATCGAGGCTGACCGCACCGCCATGGCGCGGGCGACACGCGACCTGCGCTACTGGTCGGCCCGCCGCGCCTCGGCCCAGCTCATAGAGACCGCCGCCGACGGCCGCGTGCGCTTCGGCGGCGCCGTCACCATCGAACGCGAGGACGGCCGCCGTCAGATCTGGTGTATCGTCGGCGAGGACGAGGCTGACCCCGCCGCCGGCTCGGTCAGCCACGTCTCGCCCCTGGCCCGCGCCCTGCTCGGCAAGCGCGTCGGCGACGAGGCCGAGGTGGCCGGCCAGACCGTCGAGATCGTCGCCGTCGACTGACGGCCTTCCAGCAGAAAGGCGCCGCCATGGCCCGCAAACCCAACTACAGCTTCGAGCGTCAGGAACGCGAACGGGCCGAGGCCCGCAAGGCCGCCGAGAAGGCCGCCGCCAAGGCCGAGAAGCGCGCCGCCGCCCGCGCCGAGCGGCCCGCGCCGCCCGCCGACGAAGGCTGACGGCGCAATCACGCGGCGATCACGATCCCGTCGACGGATTTGACACCCACGGCCCCGTCCCGCAGGTTCGTCGCCCTCCCCCTCCCTCAGTGCTTCCGCGCGTCCGGGAGACGCGGCCCGACCAGGTCGCGCCTTGAGCCATCGCTCGTCGCGCGGAGAACGAAAGGAAACTGTATGCGCTTCACCCTTCTCGCCGCCGCCTCCGTGCTCGCCTTCGCCGCCGCCCCGGCCGTCGCCGCGCCGACCGCTTCCGCGGCCGTTGTGGTTCAGCAGGACGTCACCGACGCCGAACTGGCCAGCTACGCCGCCGCGGAGGAAGGCGTCCGCGCCGTCCAGGCGCAGATGCAGGGGCAGATCACGGCCGAGCAGCAGGCCGCCATGGTCGCCGCCATCGAGGGCGCCGGCCTGACGCTG
This sequence comes from Pseudomonadota bacterium, assembly GCA_023424215.1. Taxonomy (GTDB): domain Bacteria; phylum Pseudomonadota; class Alphaproteobacteria; order Caulobacterales; family Caulobacteraceae; genus Brevundimonas. Next base: position 8,757 of record JAFAEC010000203.1, on the reverse strand, counting down.
GACCGCTTCAACGCCATCTCGCAGTCGGTCCAGGCCGGCGACGAAGTCCTCGCCGCCCGCCTCGCCGTCGCCCGAGCTCCGGAATCGGCCGCCGGTTCGGTCGGCGCCACGGCGACCGACGCCGAACTCGGCCAGTTCGCGGCGGCCATGGCCGCCGTCCGCCCGATCGCCCAGCAGCTGAACGGCGCCGCGCCCACCGCGGAGCAGCAGGCGGCCATGGCCGAGGCCATCGCCTCGTCCGGCCTGGCGCTCGAGCGCTTCAACGCCATCTCGGGGGCCCTCGCCGCCGACCAGCGGCTGCAGGCCCGCGTCGCCCTCGCCGCGGCCCGCAGCGACGGCTGATCAATCCAAGTCCGGAAGAGGGGGCGGGTCCCGCGCGGGGCCCGCCCCCTTTTTCTTGTCAGCCGCCCTCGTCCATGGGCTGGTGGGTGAAGCCCTTCACCCCGGCCAGAGGCTTGGCGTCGCGGCCGATCTCGACCTCGCTCTCCGCATAGGCGATCAACAGGCGCGCCAGGTCGCGCAGCGCGGTCTCGTGGATGCGCTCGTAGCCGTGGCTGGCGTCGATGCCGAAGGTCAGCAGGGCGGTCCGGATGTCGGCGCCGGCCTCCAGCGCCGAGGCGGAGTCCGAGCGGTAATAGCGGAACACGTCCTTCTGGTGCGGAATGTCGTGGTCGCGGGCCAGGTGGACCAGCTTGCGCGTCAGGTGCCAGTCGAACGGCCCGGTCTGGTCGGCCATGGCGATGGTCACTCCGAACTCCGAGGAGTTCTGCCCCGGCGCCGTGGTGCCGTTGTCGACGGTCACCATTGAGGCGACGTCCGGGACCAGCACCGACGATGCGCCGTGCCCGACCTCCTCGGCGATGGTGAACAGCCACCAGGTGTCGACCGTCGGGACCCGCTCCTCCCGGATCATGCACTCCAGCGCCGCCAGCAGGGTCGCCACGCCGGCCTTGTCGTCCAGATGGCGCGAGACGATGAAGCCGCTGTCCATGAACTCCGGCTGCGGATCGATGGCGACGATGTCGCCGATCTCGACGCCCAGCGCGCGGACGTCCTCCGCTTTGTGAACGACCGCGTCGATCCGCAGCTCCACCTGCCGCCAGTTGACCGGCTGGCTGTCGACCTCCTCGTTGAAGGTATGGCCCGACGCCTTGAGCGGCAGGATGGTGCCGCGATACGCGCCGCCTTCGGAGAAGACCGTCGCCCGCGCGCCCTCGGCGAAGCGGGATGACCAGTGGCCGATCGGCACGAGCTCCAGCCGGCCGCTGTCCTTCACCGCCTTGACCTGCGCCCCCAGGGTGTCGACGTGGGCGACCACGGCCCGCGCCGGCTTGGCATCCCGGCCCGGCAGACGGGCCCGGATCGCGCCGCGACGGGTCAGCTCATAGCTCAGGCCCAACCGCTCCAGCTCGCGGCACAGCAGCCAGACCGCCTCGTCGGTGTAGCCGGTGGGGCTGGGGGTGTTCAGCAGTTCGGCCAGACGGGCCTTGAGGTAATCAAGGTCGATCGCGGGACGGGGCAAGGTCGCTCCTTCGGGCTTCGGCTCAGGCGGAGATCTGGGCGTCGGTGCGAACGGCCACGCGCGCGGCCGCCGGCGCCGACAGGGGGAACAGCAGGTCGATGAACCGCTCCGCCGTCGGCTGCGGCTCGTGATTGGCCAGGCCGGGACGCTCGTTGGCCTCGATGAAGGCGTAGTCGGGCTCCCGCGGCGATTTGACCATCAGGTCGATGCCCGTGACCGGGATGTCGATGGCGCGGGCCGCCGCCACGGCGGCGCGGATCAGCTCGGGGTGCACCTCCTCGGTGACGTCGTGGATGGTGCCTCCCAGATGCAGGTTGGCCGCCTTGCGCACCAGCACCTCCTCGCCCTCCGGCGCGATGTCGTCCAGCCGATAGCCGAACTCGGCGAGGGTCCGCTCAGTTTCCGCGTCGATCGGGATTTTCGACTCTCCGCCGGTGGCGGCCTCGCGCCGGCGGCTTTGGTGCTCGATGAGGGAGCGCAGCGGCGAACGCCCGTCGCCGACCACCCGGGGCGGGCGGCGCAAGGCGCAGGCGACTACCTTGTAGTCGATGACGACCAGCCGCAGGTCCTCGCCCTGGACCTGCTCCTCGATAAGCACCTCGCTGCAGATGCGGCGGGCCCGCTCCAGCGCCGCCTCGACCTCCGACGGGGTCGTCAGGCCCACGGCCACGCCCTGTCCCTGCTCGCCGCGCGCCGGCTTGACCACCAGGCTGCCGTAGGACTTGAGCGCCGCGGCGATGGCGGCGGGGTCGTCGGGGTCGATCCGCACCGGCACGCGCACGCCGGCCGCCTCGACGATCCGCCGGGTCATGCGCTTGTCGTCGCAGATGCTCAGGGCCACCGCCGACGTCAGTTCGGACAGGCTCTCGCGGCAACGCACGGAGCGTCCCCCCCAGCTCAGCCGGAACAGCCCGCCCTCGGCGTCGATGATCTCGGCATGGATGCCCCGTCGTCGCGCCTCGTCGACGATGATCCGCCCGTACGGATTGAGGTCCCGGTCCTCGCTCGGGCCGACGAACAGCACCTCGTTGATCGGGTTCTTCCGCTTCACCCCGAAGAAGTGGATGCGGCGGAAGCCCAGCTTCTCGTAGAGGGCGATGGCCTGGACGTTGTCGTGCATCACCGACAGATCCATGTAGGCCAGCCCCAGTGTCGCGAAATGCTCCGCCAGGCGGCGCACCAGCGCCTCGCCGATGCCGGGCTGGCTGGCCTGCGGATCGACCGCGAGGCACCACAGCGAAGAGCCGCACTCCGGATCCTCGAAGGCGCGGGCGTGATTGACCCCCGTCACCGTGCCGATCACGACGCCGGTCGCGGTGTCCTCGGCCACGAAATAGATCAGGGCCCGGTCGTCCCGGGCGGAGGCGAAGAACTCCGGCGGCACCTGCACCATCCGCCGCTTGGCGTAGATCTCGTTGACGGCCTGGGCGTCGGCCTCGGGGATCAGCCGGCGGACCGTGAAGCCGCGCGGCTGCCGACGGCTGGCGCGGTAGGTCGAGAGGTCCAGCCGGTAGGTGTGCGAGGGATCGAGGAACACCTCCTGCGGCGCCTGCGCCAGCAACACGTGCGGATTGCGGACGTAGAAGGCGATGTCGCGCCGGTCCGGCTGCTCGGCCCGGAGCGCCTCCACCAGAGGCTCCGCCGTCTCGAAGGTCTGGGCGAACAGCAGACGGCCCCAGCCGCAGTCGAGCACCGCGTTCGGCGTCGGCCCGTCGCCCGTCTGGACCGGCGGCTTCAGGCCTTCATGGCGCAGGCGCTTCAGCCGGTGGGCCTTGGGGCGGGGCGGACGGGCGTCAGAGGCCATGCTGCTGCATCCACATCTCGAGAACGGCGACCTGCCACAGCTCCGAACCCCGCAAGGGCGTGATGTGCGCCGTGGGATCCTCGAACAGTTGGTCGAGGTAACCTTTGTCGAACAGGCCCCGATCGCGGGCCGCCTGATTGGTCAGGGCCTCGCGGACCATGTCGAGGTAGGGCCCCTGGATGTATTTGAGGGCGGGCACGGGGAAGTAGCCCTTCTTGCGGTCGATCACCTCGGACGGGATCACCAGCCGCGCCGCCTCCTTCAACACCCCCTTGCCGCCCTGGGCCAGCTTGTGTTCGGGCGGGATGCGGCCGGCCAGCTCGACCAGTTCGTGGTCGAGGAAGGGCACCCGCGCCTCCAGTCCCCAGGCCATGGTCATGTTGTCGACCCGCTTCACCGGGTCGTCGACCAGCATCACCTGGCTGTCCAGCCGTAGCGCCTTGTCCACCGGCGTGTCGGCGCCCGGCTGGGCGAAATGGGCCTCGACCAGCGCCCGACTGACGTCGACATCGGCCATGTAGGCCCCGTTCAGCTGGATCTTCAGCGTCTCGTGGCTGCGGTCGAAGAAGGCTTTGGCGTAGGTCTCGACCGGGTCGACGGCGTCCACCATCGGGGGGTACCAGTGATAGCCGCCGAACACCTCGTCCGCGCCCTGGCCCGACTGCACCACCTTGATGTGCTTCGAGACCTCCTGGCTGAGCAGGTAGAAGCCGACGTTGTCATAGCTCACCATCGGCTCGGACATCGGGCCGATGGTGCCGGGCAGGGCCTCCATCAGCCGTTGGTGGGGCACGAAGATCTTGTGGTGCTTGGTCCCGTAGTGCTTCGCGATCAGGTCGGAGTAGACGAACTCGTCGCCCTTCTCGCCGTTGGCCTCCTCGAAGCCGACCGAGAAGGTCATCAGGTCCTTCTGCCCCAGCTCGGCCAGCAGGCCGACGATCAGGCTGGAATCGACCCCGCCCGAAAGCAGCACCCCGACCGGCACGTCGGCCACCATGCGTCGCTTCACTGCCGCCCGCAGGCTGTCCAGCACCCGGTCGCGCCAGTCCTCGGCGGTCAGCGTGGCGTCTTCCGCGTGCCGGGTCATGTCCGGCTTCCAGTAGAGGCGATCCTTCGCCGTCCCGTCCGCCTCGATGGTCCGGATCGTCGCCGGCGGGAACTTCTTCACCCCCTTCAGCAGGGTGTGGGGCGGCGGGACCACCGCGTGGAAGGTCATGTAGTGGTGCAGACCGACCGGATCGATCGTCGTGTCGACGTCGCCGGCCGCCAGCAGGGCGGGCAGGCTGGAGGCGAAGCGCAGCCGCCTGCCCTTCTCCGCCAGGTACAGCGGTTTGATGCCGAAGCGGTCGCGGGCGATGACCACCCGGCCGCTGTCGCGCTCGTGCAGGACGAAGGCGAACATGCCCTTGAAGCGGTCGACGCAGCGATCGCCCCAGGCCTTCCACGCCTTTATGATCACCTCGGTGTCGCCGTGCGAGAAGAAGCGGAAGCCGAGCCCCTGCAGCTCCTCACGCAGTTCCGGGTAGTTGTAGATGCAGCCGTTGAAGGCCAGCGTGATCCCGAGGTCGGCGTCGACCATCGGCTGCTGGGCCTTCTCCGACAGGTCGATGATCTTCAGCCGGCGGTGCCCCAGCCCCACCGGGCCGCGCAGCACAAGGCCCGAACCGTCCGGTCCGCGGGGCGAGAGGGCGTCCGTCATCCGCTGCAGCGCGCCGGCGTCGGCCGGCCGCCCGTCGAAATTGATCTCGCCGCTCAGACCGCACATGGGCCCTCCTTGAATTGTGGAAGCAGCGGGAACAAATGGTTAGTGCACGAACGAGTTTCAACCCGATGAGCGACATTTCCGCGCCGGCCGCACCGGACCCCACCGCCGAACTGGTCCGCTCGGTGCGCCGCATCGCCCAGGCCATCGACGTGCGCTCGCGCGAGATCGCCCGGCTGACCGGCCTGACCCTGCCCCAGCTGCTGGTGCTGCAGTCCATCCGGGCGCTGGGCGAGGTCAGCACCCACGCGGTCTCGCGCGACGTCTCCCTGTCGGCCCCGACCGTCGTCGCCGTGCTCGACCGGCTGGAGGCCCGCGGCCTGATCGTCCGCTACCGCTCCACCAGCGACCGCCGCATCGTTCACGCCCGCCTGACGCCCGAGGGCGAAGCCGCCCTCAGGGACGCCCCTGGCCTGCTCCGTCCCGGAGCCATGCGCGCCCTCGCCGACCTGCCGCCCGGGCGCCGCGAGGCCCTGGCCGACGCCATCCGCTCCGTCACCGACCTGATCGCCGCTCCCGAGCCCGTCCCGCCCCCATCGGCGGAATGACCCGTGCAGCAAAAAGGGCGGGCCCGTGCGGACCCGCCCTTCCTGTTTCAGCCGAACTGCTGAACGACCTTCGACTTCCCTAGAAGTCCATGTCGCCCATGCCGCCCATGCCGCCCGGCATCCCGCCGGCGGCGCCGCCGGCCGAGGCCTTCTTCGGCGCGTCGGCCACGGCCGCTTCGGTGGTGATCAGGATGCCGGCCACCGAGGCCGCGTCCTGCAGGGCGGTGCGGACCACCTTGGCGGGGTCGATGACGCCCATCTTCACCAGGTCGCCGTACTCTTCCGTCTGGGCGTTGAAGCCGAAGGCGGCGTCGTTCGACTCCAGCACCTTGCCGACCACGATCGAGCCCTCGACCCCGGCGTTCTCCGAGATCTGACGGATCGGAGCCTGCAGGGCGCGGCGGATGATGGCGATGCCGGCCTTCTGGTCGGCGTTGTCGCCTTCCAGGCCTTCCAGCGCCTTGGACGCCTTCAGCAGGGCGATGCCGCCGCCCGGGACGATGCCTTCCTCGACCGCCGCGCGGGTGGCGTTGAGGGCGTCGTCGACGCGGTCCTTCTTCTCCTTGACCTCGACCTCGGTCGAGCCGCCGACGCGGATGACCGCGACGCCGCCGGCCAGCTTGGCCAGCCGCTCCTGCAGCTTCTCACGGTCGTAGTCCGAGGTGGTCGCCTCGATCTGGGTCTTGATCTGGCCGATGCGGGCCTCGATCGCCTCCTTGGCGCCGACGCCGTCCACGATGGTGGTGTCGTCCTTGGTGATGGTGACCTTCTTGGCCTTGCCGAGCATGTCGAGGGTGACGTTCTCAAGCTTGATGCCGAGGTCTTCCGAGATCACCTGGCCGCCGGTCAGGACAGCGATGTCCTCCAGCATGGCCTTGCGGCGGTCGCCGAAGCCCGGGGCCTTGACGGCGGCGACGCGCAGGCCGCCGCGCAGCTTGTTGACCACCAGCGTGGCCAGGGCCTCGCCCTCGATGTCCTCGGCGATGATCAGCAGCGGACGGCCCGACTGGACCACGGCCTCGAGGATCGGCAGCATGGCCTGCAGCGAGGACAGCTTCTTCTCGTGGAGCAGGATGAGCGGCTCCTCGAGCTGGGCCTCCATCTTGTCGGCGTTGGTGATGAAGTACGGCGACAGGTAGCCGCGGTCGAACTGCATGCCCTCGACGACGTCGAGCTCGGTCTCGGCGGTCTTGGCTTCCTCGACCGTGATCACGCCCTCATTGCCGACCTTCTCCATGGCCCGGGCGATCATCTCGCCGACCTCGAGGTCGCCGTTGGCCGAGATGGTGCCGACCTGGGCGATCTCCGAGTTGGCCGAGACCTTCTTGGACGACGACTTGACGTTCTCGATGACCACAGTGACGGCCTTGTCGATGCCGCGCTTCAGGTCCATCGGGTTCATGCCGGCGGCCACGGCCTTCAGGCCTTCCTGCACGATGGCCTGGGCCAGCACGGTGGCGGTGGTGGTGCCGTCGCCCGCCTTGTCGTTCGTCTTCGACGCGACTTCGCGGATCATCTGGGCGCCCATGTTCTCGAAGGCGTCCTCGAGTTCGATCTCCTTGGCCACCGAGACGCCGTCCTTGGTCGAGCGCGGGGCGCCGAAGGACTTCTGGATCACGACGTTGCGGCCCTTCGGACCGAGGGTCACCTTCACCGCATTGGCGAGGACGTTGACGCCGCGCAGCATCTTCTCGCGCGCGTCGGTGGAGAACTGGACTTGTTTGGCGGCCATGTGGCTGCTCCTAGAAGAAGTGATTGGTGATTGGTGATCAGTGAGGGCTGGGAATAGCGGCCGTGCGTGACCTGTCTCGGTCGCACTGGCCACTAACCACTAGCCACTGACCACTCAGCTCAGGACGCCCAGGACGTCCGATTCCTTCATGATGATCAGGTCTTCGCCGTCGATCTTGACCTCGGTGCCCGACCACTTGCCGAACAGGATGCGGTCGCCCGCCTTCAGATCCATGGCGATGTGCTTGCCATCCTCGTCCCGGGCGCCCGGGCCGACCGCGACGACTTCGCCTTCCTGCGGCTTTTCCTTGGCGGTGTGAGGGATGATTATGCCGCCCGAGGTCTTCTCCTCGGCTTCGATGCGACGGACGACCACACGGTCGTGCAAGGGGCGGAAATGCATGGCAAAACCTCCAGATGCGTTAATGATGTGATAGCCCTCCCGTTCATCAGAACGACAGGTTCGCGCGAACTAGGAAAAGAGATTTTCGGGTTCAAGAGGCCGAGTGAAAATTTTTGGCACTCGCCCGCGCAGAGTGCGAATCCAGCCCTTTTAAGCAATTTGGCGGACATCATTCCCTCTTGACGCGACTCGGATCAGCACCAAAATCTTGAGTCGCGTGTGACACCGCACGCATGAGAAAGGAGCGACACAAGGAAAGGAGTGACGTATATGTCGCAGCCATTTTCCCGCTATTTGCATCCCTTCGAGGTTGCGCATCACCCGAGCCTGGAGCCGGAAGTCAAACGCGCCATCCTGGCCTCCTGGGCGTCCGACCGTTCAGCAGTGAAGGACCAGCCGGCGATGCGAAAGCCGCCCGGCGCCAGGCGCGCTGTGCCGATCGACGAGGTCTTCGCCGCCATGCGGTCGCTCGATGAACCGCGGACTGACAGCCGACCGTTGCAATGAGCGATCGCGGCTTCATCGCGCAGCTGGAGGGCTACGGTCTCACCACAGCCGAAATCCATTACTACCGGCCCGATGCGCCCTCGCTCCTCCAGCTGTTTATATGGCAGGAATATGATCTTGCGCCCGACTTCCCCACGCTGTTCGATTTCCTCGACCATTGGCGCCGCGAGATCGGGGCCGCACTCCATTCCGTCCGGATCGCCCATGACCGGCTGATCGGATTCACCGAATGGCGTGCGGTCGATAGCATCATCCCGCTCCCATGACAGGCGGTCTTGGCGAGCGCTGGCGCCGGCGAGGCGGACGGACGGTCCGCCTCGCCCTCGTCTTCGATGACATCATGGAATTCGCGCTCGCGCTGCTGTCAGTGCCGCCCGATGAGCTTGAGACGCTGGGCTGGACCTTCGCCGACCGTAAGCGGCTCCTCGATCATTTCCTGCGCTCCGGCAAGGCAGCGCAGCGCGTGCCCCGGAATGCGTT
>JAFAEC010000011.1 GCA_023424215.1 Pseudomonadota bacterium | reverse complement strand
TCGCCCCGCCCGCCTTCGCCAGCGTCATCGTGATCGCCGCCGTCAGCGTCGTCTTGCCGTGGTCAACGTGACCAATCGTGCCGATGTTGCAGTGCGGCTTCGTGCGTTCGAACTTTTCCTTGGCCATGGCCAAAACTCCTCGAGGCCCTGGTCCGTCAGCGGAGGGGCGCGATGCTGATCTAAAAACCTGGAGCGGGTAGACGGGATCGAACCGACATCCTCAGCTTGGAAGGCTGCTGCACTACCATTGTGCTATACCCGCGCGGAGACTGCGGAAGTTCTTGGGGAACGCCGCAGCCGGTTCCTCTCCGTCGTCCTGATCCGTCGTGTTCGAAAGGCGCGTGGTGGGGGAAGTAGGACTCGAACCTACGAAGCTTACGCAGGGGATTTACAGTCCCCCCCCTTTGCCGCTCGGGACATTCCCCCCAAACGCGCTCTGTCGAACCGCCGGACCCCTCGTTCCGCCCATCGAAGGAAGCGGGACGAAACAAAAGCCTTCGGCTTGCCGCCTCCTCTGCGATAGAGGGGGCGCCCAGACCCGAAAGCCCCTGGGGCTCCAAATCGGAGGGCGTCTTATAGTGTCGTCGAAATCAGAACGCAACGACCGTAAAAGCGGTAAAAAACAGGCCTTCGCCAGCCGCTCCAGCGGCCCTCGCGAACGGTCCGAAAAGCCCGCCGCCAAAGGCTTTGGCGGCCGCGAGGAAGCGCCACGCCCCGCACGCGGCGGCGAACGCGGACGAGGCGACGCCGACAATTTCCTGTGGGGCCGGCATCCCGTTCTGGCCGCTCTGGCGAATCCCGCCCGGCGCGGAACCGGCCGTCTGCTGGCCACGCCCGAGCGCGCGGCCGAGATCGAGGCCGGCGATCTGGCCCACGGCCACCGCGTCGAGACGGTCGATCCCCAGGCCCTGACCCGGATGCTGCCGCCCGGCGCGGTGCACCAGGGCCTGGCCTTCAAGGTCCAGCCGCTGGAGGGCGTGGCGCTGGAGGACCTGGCCGAACCGGCGCAAGGCGTCATCGTCATGCTGGACCAGCTGACCGACCCCCAGAACGTGGGCGCCATCTTCCGCTCGGCCCTGGCCTTCGGCGCGCGCGGAATCGTCGTGCAGGACCGTCACGCTCCCGCGCTGGCCGGCGCCCTGGCCAAGGCGGCGGTCGGCGCCACGGAGCGCCTGCCGCACGCCCGCGTGACCAATCTCAGCCGCGCGCTGGAACGTCTGGCCGATCTGGGCTGGCGCGCCGTCGGCCTGGACGGCGCGGGCGAACAGACGCTGGAAGAGGCGCTGGACGCCCAGCCGACCGTCCTGGTCATGGGTTCGGAAGGCGACGGCATCCGCCGCCTGGTGGCGGAACACTGCGACGTGCTGGCCAAGATCCCCATGCCCGGCGGCTTCGAGAGCCTGAACGTCTCCAACGCCGCCGCCGTGGCGCTTTATGAGGCGGCGCGCGCTCAACGCGGCTGACAGATTGCCGCACCGGCGCTAGAGAGCGGGCATGGACTTCCTCTCCTCCCCCGAACTCGTCAGTCAACTCACCGCCCTGGGCCAGGTCCTGCTGATGGACCTGGTGCTGGCCGGCGACAACGCCGTGGCCGTGGGCCTGGCCGCCGCCGCCCTGCCCCAGGACCAGCGCAAGAAGGCGATCCTGGTGGGGCTGGCCGCCGCCGTGGTCATGCGGATCGGCTTCGCCCTGATCACTGTCCAGCTTCTGGCCTTGGTCGGCCTTTTGCTGGCGGGCGGCCTGCTGCTGCTCTGGGTCTGCTGGAAGATGTGGCGCGAACTTCGCGAACAGGCGACGCACGATCAGGCCGAGGCGGAGGCCGAACTGCAGCTCGCCATGAGCATCGAGCACGGCACGGGCCCCTCTCCCGAGGAGTTGGGCGTCAAGCGCAAGTCGTTCGGCGCGGCCTTGGTCCAGATCATGATCGCCGACATCACCATGTCGCTGGACAATGTGCTGGCCGTCGCCGGCGCCGCGCACGAACATCCGTGGATCATGGTCTTCGGCCTGATCCTGTCGATCGCCCTGATGGGCGTGGCCGCCACCTATATCGCCAAGCTGCTGCACCGCTTCCGCTGGATCGGCTACGTCGGCCTGGTCGTGGTCCTGTACGTCGCTCTGCACATGATCTGGGACGGCGCGCGCCAGGTGGTCGTCCGCACGGGCAATACTGAACAGTTCAACGCCTCGGCGCCGGCTTTCTTGGAGATCGGCCCCGACGAGGCGGCCCATCACCTGGGCCGACAGCGCGCCGAGGACAGCCACGCCCCCGCCTCAGCCGAACCGGGCGCCCCTCGATGAGCGTCGCCGTGGTCACGGTCGAGGAGGCCGCCGCCTGGCTCCAGGCGGGCGAAGCCGTTCTGATCGACGTTCGCGAACCCGACGAATACGCCGCCGCTCATATCGAGGGCGCGATCCTGGCTCCGCTCAGCCAGATGCCGGCGGCCTGGGAGGCGCTGGACCTGCCGGCCGACACGACGATCATCGTCCAGTGCCTCAAGGGCGGCCGCAGCCACCAGGTCTGCGCCTTCGTCGGCCCGACCGCGGCCGACGGACAGCCGCTGTTCAACCTGACCGGCGGCATTCAGGCCTGGCACGCCGCCGGCCTGCCGGTTGTGTTCGCCGAAGATTAGGCGGCCTCGGCGAACTGGTCGAAGGCGCGCAGGGCGTCGGCGGCGTACATCAGGGCCGGCCCGCCGCCCATATAGACGCACATGGCCATGACCTCGGCGACTTCCGCGCGCGTCGCGCCCAGATCCTTCAGCGCCTTGGCGTGAAAGCCGATGCAGCCATCGCAACGCTGGCTCACGCCGATGGCCAGGGCGATCATCTCCTTGGTCTTCTTGTCGATCGCGCCGTCGGCTGTCGCGCCCTTCGCCAAGGCCGAGAAGGCCTGCATCGGTTCCGGCTGGGCGCGGCGAAGTTCGCCGATGTAGGTGGAGATGTCGCGTGTCAGCGCCGCATAGTCCTTGGCCACGAGAGCCTCCTTTTCATTTCGTCTTTTTATGATATGATCAAAGCATGAAATGTAAAGACGCCATCGTCATGCAACTCGGCGACGCCTTGCCGCCTCGCGCGGACGAGGCGGCCGCCTTTCTGAAAAGCTTGGCCAACCCCCATCGGCTGCTGATCCTGTGCGCCCTGGCCCAAGGGGCGCGGAATGTCTCCACGCTGATCGAAGAGACCGGCGTCGCCCCCACGTCGATGTCCCAGCACCTGTCGAAGCTGAAGGACGAGGGCGTGGTCGACTTCCGCCGCGACCACCGCACCCTGACCTATTTCATCGCCCATCCGGCGGCGGTCGAGATCATGACCGTGCTCTACGCCCACTTCTGCGCAAAGGACTGACCGCATGGTCGACGCCATATCCCCCCGTCAGGCGATGGACTGGCTGGCCTCCGGCCAGGCCGTGCTGATCGACGTGCGCGAGCCGGACGAGTTCGCGGCCGGCCACATCCCCTACGCCTTGTCGGCGCCGCTGGCCCGCACGGCGGCGATCCTGCGCGACATGGACCTGCCCACCGACCGGACGATCGTGTTTCAGTGCCAGAAGGGCGCGCGCGGCGGCCAGGCCTGCGCCGCCATCGGCGCCGTCGCGCCCGGCGGCCAACCCGTATTCAATCTGGACGGAGGCATCGAAGCCTGGAGCCGCGATGGCCTGCCCCTCGTCGGCGCGACACCAAACGGGCCGCCGATTTCGATCTTCCGCCAGGTGCAGATCGTCGTCGGCCTGCTGGTGATGCTGGGGGTCCTGGCGGGCTTCTCGCTCCACCCGGTCGGCTTTATCGTCGCCGGCCTGTTCGGTGCAGCGCTGGCCACGGCGGGCGTGACGGGTTGGTGCGGCCTGGCGATGCTGCTGGGTCACGCGCCCTGGAACCGCCTTAGGGGCCTCGGAGCCAGCCTGTAACCGAAATCCTGTCTTCGCCTGCCGATAGGGCGACCTGCGTGACGGAATGCAGCGACGGCACCTTCAGAAGGTTCAGAGTGTTGAACCGCGGAGTAAAAGCCTCGACCACATTGCCGTCGTTCCCGTGAAAAGCCAACAGGCCGCCCCATTCGATCCTCCACACCGGAGTCAGGTTCAGCACATAGGCAAAGAAGCGGTTCTTGCCCTCGGCGTGGTCGTCGTGTTCCGTCAGGAAATGGCCGGGTCGAAATCGTGTCAGTTGCGCGTCGGCTTGGGCGATGCGTGGCTCGCCGGTCAGGGCGCGCATTAAACCCAAAAAGACTTCGCTGTTCAGAAAAGTCACCAATCCATTCCAGACAGGCGCGGATTGGTCTGCCTGCACCAAATCGTAGATTGGGTGATTATCATAAAGATACTGAAAGTCGTCACGGGCCGAGACTTGCACAGCCTTCCCTAGACCCGTCTTCTGCTCCGGGGTAAGCGAGGCCAGCCAGGCCGCTGGAAGATCGACGTGACCCGATCCGCGTCGCGTGACGACATTGAACTCGGTCTGCACGGCCGCATGATACAGGGCCAGGGCGTCCGCCTCGATCAGGACGCCGTCGACCTGAGCCCGCCCGCTGCGAGCCAAGCGCTCATGAATCGCGTCGCGTTGCTGTCCGGTCAAAGGCGACAGTTTCGGCGTCATGTGTCGCGGCTCCCTACCCGCTCGATCAGCCTTCCGCGCCGCCAAAGCGGGCGGACCATTCCGCGACCTGCGCATCCTCGATCTTGGAAAATAGGACGCCTTGGGCGGCGACGGCTTGTCCGACCGGCAAGGTGTTCAGCACCTCGGCCTTGGCGCCCGGCCAGCTCAGGTCTTCGACCCCGACCGACGCCGCGATCCTGGGCGCGGTGAAGGGCAGAATCGGCGCGGCCAGGCGCGCGAACAGAGCGACCAGGTTCAGACCGGTGCGGACGCCGACGGCGGCGCGGTCGCGGTCGGTCTTCAGCGCGGTCCACGGCGCGGCTTCCTGGAGGTATTCGTTGCCCAACACCCAGGCGGCGCGCAGGGCCTGCGCGGCCTTTCTGAACTCCATCGCCTCGAACTGTTCGGTGGCGTCGGCGATGGCGGCGCGCATGTCGGCCTCCAGCTTGGCTTCGACCGGTCCCGGCTCGCCGCCCTCGGGCACGACGCCGTCGAACTTGGACTCGGCGAACTTGACGATGCGGTTGACGAAGTTGCCCAGCACGTCGGCCAGGTCCTTGTTGATCGCCCCCTGGAACTGCTCCCAGGTGAAGGCCGCATCGGAATGCTCGGGCCCGTAGGCCGTCAGGTACCAGCGCCAGTAGTCGGCGGGCAGCAGATCCAGCGCCTGATCCATGAAGACCCCGCGCTTCTGGCTGGTCGAGAATTTCCCGCCGTACCAGTTCAGCCAGTTGAAGGCCTTCAGCTGATCGACCGTCTTCCACGGTTGGCCCGAGCCGATGATGGTCGCCGGGAAACTGACGGTGTGGAAGGCGACGTTGTCCTTGCCCTTGAACTGGACATAGCGAACATCGGCCGCCCCTTCGTCCAGACGCCACCAGTCGCGCCAGGTCCGACCGGTCGCGTCGGCCCATTCCTCCGTCGCGGCGATATATTCGATGGGGGCGTCGAACCAGACGTAGAAGACCTTGTCCTCCATGCCCGGACGCGGGAAGCCGTCCTTGGTCACCGGCACGCCCCAGGCCAGGTCGCGGGTGATGCCCCGGTCGATCAGGCCCTCATCTAGGTGCTTGTAAGCGATGGACTTGGCCAGTTGCTGCCAGCCGGTCTTGCCATCGACCCAGGCGCGGATCTGGGGCTCGATCTTCGTCTGCAGCAGATAAAGGTGACGCGTGTCGCGCACCTCCAGGTTCTTAGAGCCCGAGACCGCCGAATAGGGATCGATCAGGTCGGTCGGATCCAGCAGGCGGCCGCAATTGTCGCACTGGTCGCCGCGCGCCTTGTCATAACCGCAGTGCGGGCACGTCCCCTCGACATAGCGATCGGGCAGGAAGCGCGCGTCGTCGATGGAGTAGATCATCCGATCCACCCGTTCCTCGATCAGGCCGTTCGCCTCCAGCGCCGCGGCGAAATGCTGGGTCAGGCGATGGTTCTGCGGGTTCGACGATCGGCCGAACCAATCGTAGCTCAGGCCGAACGCCTCGCCCGCCCGCTTCTGGATCAGGTGCTGCTCGTCGCAATAGGTCCGCACGTCCTGCCCGGCGGCGGCGGCGGCCAGTTCGGCCGGGGTGCCGTGCTCGTCGGTGGCGCAGATATACAGCACCTCATGCCGCCCTCCTCCTGGAAGAGTCTGGGCCCGCTTGAACCGCGCCCAGACGTCGGCCGGCAGCATCGAGCCCGCCAGGTTCCCCAGGTGCTTGATGCCGTTGATGTAGGGCAGCGCCGAGGTGATGAGGATGCGGGCCATGGGATCCGGGGAGGAGGTCGTGGGAGTAGGGCTGAGGGCTTAGGGCTTAGTGGCGAGTGCGGCGCGATATCGCAACCCCGCCACCGCCGCCTGCTCCCTAAGCCCTAAGCCCTAAGCCCTAAGCCCTGAGCCCTCGCCCCCTAGGCCAGCCGCCGCGCCACCCGCACGAACCGCCCCGTCAGCAGCGTCGCCGAGACCAGGCTGGCGACGATGACCGCCCAGACCAGGCCGTCGACGCCGATCTCGTGCGCCAGAAACCAGCCCAGCGGCATCATGATCGCCGAATAGGCGACGAAGTGCAGGATGGTCGGCCACCAGACGTCGCCGGCGGCCCTGTTGGCCGAGGCGGCGACCACCTGGATGGCGTCAGCGACGAAGAACAGGGTGGCCAGCACCAGCGCCGGGACGACCACCGCCAGCAGGGTCGGGTCGCGGTTGTAGGCCGAGGCCAGCCACGGGGCGGTCGGCCAGACGACCACGGCGATCACGGTGGCCAGCGCCGCCACCACGGCGATCCCAATCAGCCCCGCCCGCATGACGCCGCGGCCGTCGCCGGCTCCGTAGGCGCGGCCGACCAGCACGGCGGTCGCCGCCGAGAGGCCCATGGGCACCATGAAGACGATGGCGGAGATGTTCAGCACGATCGTCCAGGCCGAGGTCTCCACCGCCCCGATGCGGCCGGCGAAGAAGGTCATCGCCCCGAAGGCGGCCACCTCGATGAAGTAGGAGCTGCCGGCGCCGTAGCCGACCTTGCGCTGGTCGCGCTCGACGCGCCGGTCCCGGCGCGGGCGATCGAACACGCCCAGCGCCCGCGCCTCGGGCAGGCGCAGGATGAACCAGACCAGGAACACCGCCAGCGACAGCCGCGCGAAGAAGGTCGCCCAGGCCGAGGCCGCCGCGCCCGACCAGCCGATGCCCAGCAGGTCCGGCACCAGCAGCAGGTTGAGGGCCAGGTTGACGCCATTGGCCACCCACATGGCCCACATCCCGGCCTTGGGCCGATGCAGGGCCTCAAGGAAGAACTGCGCCGCCACCGAGACGAGGTAGGCCGGCATCGACAGGGCGAAGATGATCAGCGGCCGGCTGGCGCCTTCGGCGAGACCGTCGGCGAGCCCGGCGTGACGCAGCGCCCAAGGTCCGAGCAGGATCAGTCCGACCATCGACAGCACGCCGATCTGCAGGGCGTAGACCACGCCGCGCCGGAACACCGCCCCGACCTCGTGGGTGCGCCCCTCGCCCAGCATGCGGGCGGTCATCACCTGCACCCCCATCATCAGGCCGACGGCGGTGGTCACGAGGATGGCGGTCGGCGCCCAGGCGAGGGCGTGAAACGCCAGCTGCTCGCCCGAGAAGTTGCCGACCACGATGGCGTCGGTCAGCCCCATGGTCATGATGCCGATGCGCGCCAGCACCACCGGCCACGCGAGGTGCAGCAGGTCCTTCAGGGTGGTGCGCGTGGCGAGGCTGAGCGTGAACATGGGCCGCGCGACAGGCCACGCCCCGCGAGCGGGGTCAACTGGATTTGGGCCGGGCCTGCATAAGCTGACCTTCTCACCGCGCGCGACGGCCTGCGTAGCTGGTTCATCACAAAGGACACGAAGGAATCACAAAGGACACGAAGGGGCCCGCGCCCGATCGCGCGAAGCGCATTCGTCATCTCGAGGGAAGGAAATGCCTGCGGCGCCGCGCGCCCGGTCTCGTCGTGTCCTTCGTGCCTCCTTCGTGTCCTTCGTGATGAACCAGCGCTGCCCAACCCAAGCGCGTCGCCCGACCTTCCCCGCGCCCGCGAAGCCGCCTAAACCACGCGCATGCCCAAGCTGACCTCCGCCCTCGACAAGACCAGCGCCGCCTTCCGCAAGCTGGACGCCCACAACCGCGCCCTGCGCGACGAGCTGCACGAGAAGGTGGCCGCGGCCGCGCGCGGCGGCTCCGACAAGGCGCGCGAACGGCATGTGTCGCGCGGCAAGCTGCTGCCCCGCGACCGCGTCGAGCGGCTGCTCGATTCCGGTTCGCCCTTCCTCGAGGTCGGCCAGCTGGCGGCGCACGGCATGTACCGCGACGAGGCGCCGGGGGCCGGCATGATCTGCGGCGTCGGCCGGGTCTCGGGCCGCGAGGTGATGATCGTCGCCAACGATCCGACCGTGAAGGGCGGCGCCTACTTCCCGATGACGGTGAAGAAGCACCTGCGCGCCCAGGAGATCGCCGAGCAGAACAACCTGCCCTGCGTCTATCTGGTGGATTCCGGCGGGGCCAACCTGCCGCACCAGGCCGAGGTCTTCCCCGACCGCGACCACTTCGGCCGCATCTTCTTCAACCAGGCCCGGATGTCGGCGAAGGGCATTCCCCAGATCGCCTGCGTCATGGGCAGCTGCACCGCCGGCGGCGCCTATGTCCCGGCCATGTCGGACGAGACGGTCATCGTCCGCAACCAGGGCACCATCTTCCTCGCCGGCCCGCCGCTGGTGAAGGCCGCCACCGGCGAGGTCATCTCGGCCGAGGACCTCGGCGGGGCCGAGACCCACGGCCGCAAGTCCGGCGTGGTCGACTACGTCGCCGAGAACGACGAGCACGCGCTGGAGATCGTCCGCGACATCGTCGCCAGCCTGAACACGGTCAAGCGGGTCGAGATGGACGTGCGCGAGCCGCAGCCGCCCGTCTTCGATCCGGAGGAGCTGTACGGCCTCATCCCCGACGACGTCCGCGCCCCCTACGACGTGCGCGAGGTCATCGCCCGCCTCGTCGACGGCTCGGAGTTCGACGAGTTCAAGGCCCTGTACGGCACGACCCTGGTCTGTGGTTTCGCCCGCATCTGGGGCTATCCGGTCGCCATCCTCGCCAACAACGGCGTGTTGTTCTCGGAAAGCGCGCTGAAGGGCGCCCACTTCATCCAGCTGGCCTGCAAGCGGAAGATCCCGCTGCTGTTCCTGCAGAACATCTCGGGCTTCATGGTCGGCGGCAAATACGAGGCCGAGGGCATCGCCAAGAACGGGGCCAAGCTGGTCACCGCCGTCGCCTCGGCCGAGGTGCCCAAGTTCACCGTCCTGATCGGCGGCAGCTTCGGGGCCGGCAACTACGGCATGTGCGGCCGCGCCTATTCCCCACGCTTCCTGTTCACCTGGCCTAACAGCCGGATCAGCGTCATGGGCGGCGAACAGGCCGCCGCCGTCCTCGCCACCGTCCACCGCGACGCCGATACCTGGACGGAGGAAGAGGCCGAGGCCTTCAAGGCCCCGATCCGCCAGAAGTACGAGGACGAGGGCAACCCCTGGTACGCCACCGCCCGCCTGTGGGACGACGGCGTCATCGACCCGGCGCAGACGCGGGACGTGCTCGGTCTGGCCATCAGCGCCTCCCTGAACGCCCCGATCCCGGAGACGACCTTCGGCGTGTTCCGGATGTGATACGCTTCCTTCTCCCCTCGGGGGAGAAGGTGCCCCGGAGGGGCGGATGAGGGGGATGCCGGCCTCATGCACCAGACCGGGGACAGGACTCGCCGCGCCCGTGAGCTACGCGCTCGATCAACCGGCGCTGAAGACAAGCTCTGGACGCTGCTGCGAGGCCGCCGGTTCGAAGGGCTCAAGTTCCGCCGGCAGGCGCCGTGGCTGGGAAGATCGTCGACTTTCTCTGCCCGGAGCTCAAACTGGTCATCGAACTCGACGGCGGCGTGCATGATCTCCGGATCGTCGAGGACGCGGAGCGAGAACTGCAGATCACCGATGCGGGATTTTGCGTGCTGAGGTCGGAGAACCAAGCCTTCCTGCGCAATCCAAACACCCTTCTCGATGCGATCCGTCGTCGGGCGACTGAGATGCGGAACCAGCCCCCTCATCCGAGCGGCTCCGCCGCCCACCTTCTCCCCCGAGGGGAGAAGGACTAGGACCCCCTCATCACCTTCTCCATCGCCTTCCCCTTGGCCACCTCGTCGACCAGCTTGTCGAGATACCGCAGCTCGCGCATGAACGGGTCCTCGATCTCCTCGACGCGATAGCCGCAGATCACCCCGGTGATCAGGAAGCGGTTCGGGTTCATCGCCGGCGCCCGGTCGAAGAACGCCTCAAACGTCGTCCCGTCGGCCAGCAGCGCCTCCAGCTGGGCCTGCGAATAGCCGGTCAGCCAGCGGATCACCTCGTTCACCTCGGCCTTGCCCCGCCCCTTCTTCTCCGCCTTGGCGAGGTAATGGACGTAGACGCTGGCCACGCTGGTGCGGCGGATGCGGTCGGTCGCGCTGGTCGCCATCCGGGAAGCTCCGTATTCCGTTCGGCCTCGAGGCGTTATAGGCCTGACGCGACAGGAGACCAGCATGGCCAAGCCCACCAACGCCGATCTGAACGCCCTCGACATCACTCCCGCCGAGGCGGCCGAGATCAACGCCATCGCCCATCCGCTGCTGGCCGGGGCGGCGCCTGACGCCGACGACCGGCTGGTGCGCATCGACTCCACGCCCGACGGGGTGGTCTTCGTCACCATCAACCGGCCGCAGAAGAAGAACGCCTTCGACGCGCCGACCATCGCCGCCCTCTATGAGGCCTTCGAGACCCTGCAGGGCGCCGACCACGTCCGCGTGGTCTTCGTCCGCGGCGCGGGCGGGACCTTCAGCGCGGGCGCCGACCTCTCCTGGATGCGCGACGCTGCCGACTGGTCCGAGAGCGACAACCGCGACGACGCCATCGGCCTGGCGAAGATGCTCAAGGCCCTGCACGACGTCCCGGCCCTGACCGTGGCCGTGGTCGAGGGCGCCGCCATGGGCGGCGGGGCCGGCATCGTCGCGGCCTGCGACATGGCCGTGGCCGTCAAGGGCGCGAAATTCGCCTTCTCCGAGGTCAGACTGGGCCTGATCCCGGCGACCATCGCCCCCTATGTCATCGAGGCGGTCGGCCCGCGCGCCGCCCGCGCCCTGTTCGCCACCGCCGAACTGTTCGACGCCGACCGGGCGAAGGACCACGGCCTCGTCAGCCAGGTGCTCGCCTCCGCCGACGACATCGACGGCTTCGTCCGCACCCTGTCAGACGCCATGAAGGCCTGCGCCCCGGGCGCCGTCGGCGACGCCAAGCGGCTGGTCAACGATCTCGCCGGCCGCCACATCGACCACGGCGTGATGGAGGACACCGCCCGCCGCATCGCCCGGGCCCGCGTCTCCGCCGAAGGCCAGGAAGGCGTCCGCGCCTTCCTCGACAAGCGCAAGCCGGGCTGGGCGGAATAGGAGCTAGGTCGGCAGGCGGGGAGACCTGCCCCCGCCGTCGGCTGGTTCATCACGACGAACACGAAGAGGCACGAAGAACACGACGGGAGGGAGTTGGTGTCCTCCCTTCGCGGGCCCTTGCCCGCAATCCGATCACCTGACCTCTCCCTGGCGGGAGCCATGGGCCCTCCGGCCCCGTCGTGTCCTTTGTGAGTCCGTTGTGCTCGTTGTGAGGAACCTTCCAGCGAAGGCCGCTTCGCCAGACGGATCGCCATCCCTTCTCGCCTGCCGGAAGTCCGGCTAGACACGCCCCATGTTCAAATCCGTCCTGGTCGCCAATCGCGGCGAGATCGCCTGCCGTGTGTTCCGCACCGCCCGCCGCATGGGCCTGCGCACCATCGCCGTCCATTCCGAGGCCGACGCCGACGCCCTGCATGTGCGCGAGGCCGACGAGGCGGTGCTGATCGGCCCCGCGCCCGCCCGCGAATCCTACCTCGACGCCGACAAGGTGCTGGCCGCCGCGAAGCAGACGGGCGCCGAGGCCATCCACCCCGGCTACGGCTTCCTGTCCGAGAACGCTGACTTCGCCGAGGCGGTGATGGCCGCCGGCCTCGTCTGGATCGGCCCGCCGCCCGCGGCCATCCGCGCCATGGGCCTTAAGGACGCCGCCAAGGCCCTGATGATCGAGGCCGGCGTGCCGGTCACCCCCGGCTACCTCGGCGACGACCAGTCGGCCGAACGCCTGCGCCGCGAGGCCGACGCCATCGGCTATCCGGTGCTGATCAAGGCCGGCGCCGGCGGCGGCGGCAAGGGCATGAAGAAGGTCGACCGGGCCGAAGACTTCGCCGACGGCCTCGCCTCGGCCCAGCGCGAGGGCCAGTCCTCCTTCGGCGACCCCCGCGTCCTGATCGAGAAATACATCACCCGCCCCCGCCACATCGAGGTGCAGGTGTTCGGCGACCGCCACGGAACCGTGGTCCACCTGCACGAACGCGACTGCTCGCTGCAGCGCCGCCACCAGAAGGTGATCGAGGAGGCCCCGGCCCCCGGCATGGATGCCGCAACGCGTCAGGCCGTCACCGCCGCCGCCGTCCGCGCCGCGAAGGCGGTCAACTACGAGGGCGCCGGCACCATCGAATTCATCGCCGACGCCTCCGAGGGTCTGAAGGCCGACCGCATCTGGTTCATGGAGATGAACACCAGGCTGCAGGTCGAGCACCCGGTCACCGAGGCGATCACCGGCGTCGATCTGGTCGAATGGCAGCTGCGCGTCGCTGCCGGCGAGCCGATCCCGCTGCAGCAGGACGAGATCCCACTGAACGGCTGGGCCATGGAGGCGCGGCTGTATGCGGAAGACCCCGCCAACGGCTTCCTGCCCAGCATCGGCACGCTGGAGCACATACAGCTCCCCGAGGACATCCGCGTCGACACCGGCGTCACCTGGGGCAGCGAGGTCAGCCAGTTCTACGACCCGATGATCGCCAAGCTGATCGTCCACGCCGACACCCGCGAGGCGGCGGCCGAACGGCTGGCCCAGGCCTGCGGCGAGGTCGAGGTCTGGCCTGTCCGCGCCAACGCCGGCTTCCTCAAGCGCTGCCTCGAACACCCCCGCTTCGTCGCCGGCGACGTCGACACCGGCTTCATCGCCGCCGAGGAGGAAGCGCTGACCGCCGTTTCGCCCTCGCCCGAGGTGCAGGCCGCCGCGCTCGCGACCCTGGCCAGCGACGCCCATCACGAGGAGGAGTGGGTCCGCCCGTCCAACCTCCCCGGCCGCGGGGCCAGCCCGTGGGCCCCGACCGCCTCGGGCCTCTACGGCTTCCGCATGAACGGCGCACGTCCGGCGCCGCAGCGGGCCCGTGTCAACGGAACCGTGGTCGAGGGTCGGCCCGTCCCCGGAGAGCACGGCAGCTACTGGCAGGTCGACCTCGGCGACCAGACCATCGACGCCTACGTCCTCACCGGCGGCGTCACCCTGATGCGCGACGGCAGGCCGGACCGGGAGATCGGCCGCGTCGTCGACGAGCCCGTGATCTTCCATGACGGCGAGACCTGGACGTTCGAGGACCTGACCCACCACGGCGCGGCTCCCGGCGACGGTCCCGCCTCCGACGGCTCCCTCCGCGCGCCCATGCCCGGCAAGATCGTCGCCGCCCCTGCGAAGCCCGGCGACGGGGTGACCAAGGGCGCGCCTGTCGTGGTGCTGGAAGCCATGAAGATGGAGCACGCCCTCGTCGCCCCCTTCGACGGCGTGGTCGAAAGCGTCTCCGTGACCGTCGGCGACCAGGTCGGCGAGGGCGCGGTGCTGGCGGTGGTGGCCCCGGCGGACGCCTAACCCAGCCCCACCCCGCCCAACGGCTCCGTCTGCACTTGGCTGTCAAATCCCGCGATCAGCGGCCTTCCCCGGGCGATGGCCGCCTGCACGGCCGGCAGCTGCAGCGAGGCGCGGTGGCTGTCGGCGTTGTCCCACACCTCGGTGATCCACAGGGCGTCGGCGTCGGCCGGGTCCTTCGCCACGATGTAACTCAGGCAGCCGGGCATCTCCCCGGTCCCCTCCAGCAGGATGGCGGCGAGCGCGTCGCGCTGGCCGGGAACGGCCTTCATCCGGCCGATCAGTCCGTACATGGGCGTATCTCCGAAGGCGGGCGCGGCCACGGTCGCGGCGGCGAGGCCGAGGCCGGCGGCGACGATCTGGCGGCGGTCGAGGTCCATGCGCCGATCCTGCCAGCGTCGGATGAAAATGTCGCCGTGACGCCGCCGGTTTTCCGGTGTTAAGGCCGCCCCATGCCTCTCCACATCATCAAGCTGTGCGTCGGGGTCTCCGACGTCGAGACGCTGGAGCGCAACGCCGCGCGCAGCGACTGGCGCATCGTACACACCCGCATGACGCCCAAGCGCGCGGCCGAGATCGAGGACGGCGGCTCGCTGTACTGGGTGATCAAGGGGGCGGTCGCCTGCCGCCAGCCGATCCTCGACATCACCACCGTCGGCGAGGGCAAGGCCAGCCGTTGCGAGATCAGGCTGGAATCGAGGGTGATCCGCACCGCCCCTCTGGCGCGCCGACCGTTTCAGGGCTGGCGCTACCTCGAACACCGCGACTGCCCCGTCGACCTTACCTCGGCGGGCGACACCGACCTGCCGCCGGACCTCGTGCGCGAACTGCGCGAGCTGGGGGCCTGGTAGGTTCTAGGCGCTAGGTTCTAGGTTCTAGGGTCTAGGGGGAGCCGGGCAATGCTGCGACCATGACGGTCCCGATTCCCTTCCCTGGCCCCTAGAACCTGGACCCTAGAACCTCCCCTCATGCCCCCTCCCCGCTCCGACCGCCTCGAGGACGCCCTTCACCGGATATTCGAGGGCGGGACGAACACCCCGGCCAGCTGGTTCGCCCTGACCGGCGGCGAGACCCTGTTCGCGGAGGGGGATCCGGCCGACACCCTCTACCTGCTCCGCTCCGGCCGTCTCGGCGTGTTCCGCACCGAGGGCGCGGATCAGCCGCCGCAGTTCGTGGGCGTCATCCGTCCCGGCGAGCCGGCCGGCGAGATGGCCATGCTGGCCGGAACCGAACACACCGCCGACGTCGTCGCCCTGCGCGATTCGGAGATCCTCGCCCTGCCCCGGAACGCCTTCTTCGAGGCGGCCCGCACCGAGCCGGACCTCATGGTCGAGCTGTCCCGGCTGATGATGCAGCGCGCCCGCGAACGCCGCTCCGGCGGCGGCGAGCCCAGCGTCTTCGGCTTCATCTCCGCCCGGCCCCGGCCGATCCGGGCCTTCGTCGAGCGCATCGCCGCCGCCCTCGTCGCCGACGGCTTCACCTGCCAGGTGATCGACGAGAGCGCCCTGTCCTCCGCGGCCGAATGGTTCAGCCGGGTCGAGGACGCCCACGACTTCGTCCTCTATGTCGCCGAGATGGACCAGCCGGCCTGGGCGGCCCTCTGCGCCCGCCAGGTCGACCGGGTGTTCGTGGTCGGCCAGTGCCTGCTCGCCCCGCCGAACCGCCCCATGCCCCACACCGGCGCGCCGGACGCCCAGCGCCGCACCGACCTGATCCTGCTGCGCGACGCGCGCATGGCGCGCCCGGCCAACACCGGGGTGTGGCTGGACGCCATCCGGCCCGGCCGCTGGTTCCAGGCCGTGGAGGGCGACGCCGCCGACGCCGCCCGCATCGCCCGGGTGGTCAGCGGCACGGCGGTCGGGCTGGTCCTCTCCGGCGGCGGCGCCCGCGCCCTCTCGCACATCGGCGCCCTGCGGGCCCTGAACGAGGCCGGCGTGCCGATCGACTTCGTCGGCGGCGCCTCCATGGGGGCGGTGGTCGCGGCCGGCCCGGCCATGGGCTGGTCGCAGCAGGAGCTCGAGGCCCGCATCCGCAAGTCGTTCGTGGAGAGCGACCCCCTGTCGGACATCACCTTCCCGATGCTGGCCATGACCCGCGCCCGCAAGGTCGACCGGCTGCTGCGCGAGACCTACGGCGAGGTCGACATGGCCGACCTCGTCCGGCCCTTCTTCGCCGTCTCCACCAACCTGACCACGGGCCGCATCGAGGTGCACCGACGCGGGCTCATGCGCCGCGCCATGCGCGCCTCGATCGCCATTCCCGGCATCATGCCGCCGGCGATCATCGACGGACAGGTGCTGGTCGACGGGGCGGTGCTGAAGAACTTCCCCGGCGAGGTGATGCGCCATATGAACACCGGCCCGGTGATCGGCGTCGACATGTCCCAGGCCCGCGGCGTCGATCCGGCCATGGTCGAGCATCCCCCGTCGATCTGGCGGCTGATCGCCACCGGCGCGTGGCGGCGCGGCCCGCCGATCGTCTCCATCCTGATGCGGTCGGCCACCCTCGTCACCGACGCCGAGCTGGAGGCCTCGCGGGCCGTCACCGACCTGCTGGTGCAGCCCACCCCGGACGGCGTCGACATCCGCGACTGGAAGGCCTTCGATCCCGCCGTCGACGCGGGCTACCGCGCCATGCGCGACGCCCTCGCCCGGCTGGACGGACCGGTCACCGGCCTGCGCCGCCGCCAAGCCCTCGCCGACGCCGCGCCACCAGAAACAGACGCGGAAACGGCAACAGCGTCCGCCCGTCGGGCCGCCGCGGAAACGCCGCCGAAAGCGCGTCGGCAAGCGCGGAAAGGTACCCCGTCCGCATAACCGGATCGTCGGCCAGCGCCGTCAGGTGCGGCCGCAGCGCGGTCCCCTTCATCCACTCCAGCACCGCGTCCTCGCCCTCCAGCACGTGCAGGTACGTGGTCGACCAGATGTCGATGTCGTCGCACAGGCCGGCCAGACAGTCATAGTAGGCCTCGGGCGCCAGCAGCGGGGCGATGACGTCCACGCCGCGCAGCGGTGCGGCCCAAGGCCCCGCCGCCGCCGTCGCGCGCATGATCCCGTGGTGTCGGCTCTCGTGCGCCAACGGCATCTGCACCGCCAGCACGCCGCCGGGGGCCAGCGCCTCCGCCAGTCGCGGCAGCAGGGCGGCATGGTCGGGCAGCCACTGCAGAGAGGCGTTGGCGAGGATCAGGTCGGCGGGCCGATCCGGCCGCCAGCTGGCGATGTCGCCCTCGCGCCAGTCGACTTCGGCGGACAGCGCCCTCGCCTGCTCCAGCATGGCAGCGCTCGAGTCCAGCCCGTGCACCTCCGCCCGCGGATGTCTGCGCTTCAGCAGCGCCGCATGCTGGCCCGCCCCGCACCCCAGGTCCCAGATCCGGCGCGGCTCCAGATCCTCCGGCAAACGCAGCAGCAGGTCGAGCGCCGCGCGATCACGCTCGGCCTCGAAACGGCGGTACTGTCGGGGATCCCAGGCGGGCGGCGCGGCGGTCATCTGATTCCCCTCCCTTGCGGGCGGGGATGGTACAGCCTCTCAGGATCGAACTGAGGACCTCCGGCTCCACAAACCGGCGCTCTAACCAGCTGAGCTAAGGCTGCACGTATCCGCGCGAGCGGGGTGTCTAGCGGGGTCCCCGCGCCGGAGCAAGGGGGAAGCGAGCGATTGGGGACCAGGGATCAGGGATTAGGTGGAATGGCGGCGGTAGGGAGGCTCGGCGGCATGCCCGGGCTGAGGGGGACCGCGCGATGACCTACTCCTGTCCTGCTCTGAACTCCCTGATCCTTACTCCCCGCGTCAGGCCCAGCCCTGGCTCTGGATATACTGCTCCAGCGCCGAGATCCGGCTGGCGTCCGACGGGTGGGTGGAGGCGAACTCCGGGTTTGAACCCTGGCGCTGCTGCGCCATCAGCCGCCACAGGGCGATGGCTTCCGAGGGCCGGTAACCGGCCCGCTGCAGATAGTCGACGCCCAGCCGGTCGGCTTCCAGTTCGTGCCGGCGGGAGAAGGGCAGCAGCACGCCCAGCTGCGCGCCCAGCCCGCCGATCGCCCCGGCGGCCTGGGCATAGTCCCCGGCCGCCCCCTGCAGGATGCCCAGGCCGGCGCTGGTCGCCGCCGTCTGGGAATAGCGCTCGGCCGCATGCTGGGCGACGACGTGACCGACCTCGTGGCCCAGCACCGCGGCCAGCTGGTCGTCGTTCCTGACCAGCGACAGCAGGCCGGTGGTCACGCCGATCTTTCCTGACGGCAGGACGAAGGCGTTCGGGCTCTCGCTAACGAACACAGCGTACTCCCAGCGCCGATCGGTCAGGCCCGCGGCCTGGACGATCCGCTCGCCCACCCGGCGCACACGGGCGTTGGCCGCGGCGTCCGACGACAGCCGCTGGGTGCGCAGGGCCTCGGCCCACGCCGCGTCGGCCTGCTGGATCAGCGCGCTGTCGTTGACGAGCAGGAACTGGTTGCGTCCCAGGGTCTCGTTGTAGGCGCAGGCGCTCAGGGCCGTGCCGGCGGCGAGAAGGGCGACGAGGGCGGTGCGGCGCATCGGGACTCTCCATGAAAACGGTCGCCCTTGAACGCCGATCCCCGGAGGTTCGCTCCCGCAGGAACGAAAACGCCCCGCAGGCGGACCTGCGGGGCGTCGTCTGGCCTTGTGCCGGCGGCCTTAGCCGAGCCGGAAGCGGACGGTCCAGCGGACCGTGGCGCCCTGGGCCGCGCCGTCGACGGTGCGGGGAGAGACCCGCGAGCGACGCGCCGCGGACAGAGCCGCCTGTCCGAACCCGGCGCCGGAGGGATCCTCCGAAATCACCGAGCAGTTGGTCAGGCTGCCGTTCGCCTGCACGGTGCACTGCAGCTCGACCCGTCCTTCCTCGATCCCGCGGCTGTTGGCGCGTTCCGGGAACTCCGGAGCCACCTGACGAGCCCAGGTCGGGTTGGTGATCACGGACGGCCGCGGCGGAGCCGGCGGAGCCGGCGGCGGCGGCGGGCCGGGGACGATCACGGGCGGACCCGTGTACTCGACCCGATCCTCCTTCTTGGTCGGCTCGATCGGCAGCGTCACCGGGGGCGGCGGCGCGTTCGGAACGGCGACCGGCGGGCGCACCTGCAGCTTGGGCGGCGGGGGCGTGTCCGGCGGCGGCGGCGGCGGCGGCGGAGGCGGAGGCGGCGGAACCGGCTCGATGATCTCCACGTCGACCGCCTCGTCCGAGTACTCCTTCATCTGGATCTCGAACCGGGCCTTCATGAAGTAGAAGGCCATGATCGCGAACAGAACGGAGACGACGACCAGGCTGGCGACCACGACGCCCATGGGCGCCTTGGTCTTCGGCGGGTCGTATCTGGACCGGTGGTATTCGATATCAGTCATGCTTTCACCCGGTCCTACTGCGTCGACGTGTCCTCGCCGACCAGGGCCACGGAATAGAAGCCGTTGTCCTGGAGCGAGTTCATGACCTGCATGAAGTCGCCGTAGCGAGTCTGCTGGTCGGCGCGGATGAAGATACGCTCATCCGCCGGGTTGCGACGTCCGATCTGCGAGGACAGTTCAGAGCCGACAGAGTCGATGTCCACCGGGAAGTCGCCGATGTAGGCCCGACCATTGTCCTGGATGGACACATAGATCGGCACCGGCGGGTTCTCGGCGGGCGGCGCGACGGCCCGGGGCAGTTTCACCTCAACGTTCACGCTGGCCAGCGGGGCCGCCACCATGAAGATGATGAGCAGAACAAGCATGATGTCCACGAACGGCGTGACGTTGATCTCGCTGTTCTGCTCGATGGCGTACTTGCCGCCGCCGCCGCCTGAAATCTTGGCGGCCATCCGGGTTACGCCCCCTTGTCGAGGTTACGCGAGATCGCGTTCATCAGCTCGGCGTTGAAGCCGTCCGAACGGGTGCCGTAGGCCGCGATGCGCGTGTTGAAGTAGTTGTAGAAGATAACCGCCGGGATAGCGGCGAACAGACCGATGCCGGTGGCGAGCAGGGCCTCGGCGATGCCGGGGGCCACGACGGCCAGGTTGGTCGTGTTGGTGTTCGCGATGCCGATGAACGAGCGCATGATCCCGTACACGGTGCCGAACAGACCGATGAACGGACCGGTCGAACCCACCGAGGCGAGGAACTGCTGGCCGCCCGACAGGCGCTTGGCCAGGCCCGACTGCACCGCCGAAACGGCGGTCTGGGCGCGGTAGAGGGCCGAGTCGCGGTGGTCGCCGGTCACGGACAGGCCGGCCTGACGCGACAGCTCGATCTCGTCGGTCGCCGCGGCGGCCATGTCGGCCAGCGGGTTGCCTTCATACTCTTCCGAGATCGCCACCCGACGCATGTCGGCGATGGTGCGGGCGCCGCGGAAGGTTTCCAGGAACTGGTCGGTCTTGCGGTTCAGGGCGCCGAACTCGAACAGCTTGATGAGCAGCAGGGTCCACGAGAAGACCGAGGCCAGCACCAGGCCGATCATGACGATCTTCACGACGATGTCGGCGTCCATGAACATGGTCGCGACGGTCAGTTCACCGGCGTGTTCACCGCCCACGCGGGCCGGTTCGCCGGCTTCCTCGGTGGCGGCGGGAGCCGCGGCGTCAGCCGGGGCGGCGGCCGGAGCGGCCGGGGTGGTCGTCGCGGTCGCGGCGGCCGGATCGGCCGGCGCGGCGGCGTCCTGCGCGAGGACCGGCGTACCGGCCATCAGGACGGCGGCGCCGGCCATGGCCAGGAGGATGTTGGTCTTCTTGATTTCGAACATAGGTCGCCAGTTCCTGCTTTGGTCTGACTCGTGGAACCCTGGAGGCCGGCTGCGAATGCGGCCGCCCCCCGATGAAATGTCGCCCGCTTCGCCGGGGTTCGCGGAACCCCGATCTGCGGAACGCCTCCTGACGCTTCCGGTTGCCTTGCGGCGTCCGGGGCGGTGACGATGGAGCCCGGGAACAATTTTCCCGCCCTCCCTCGGCCGCTCGCAAAGGAAAGCGGTCAAGCTCCTTTGGCGAACGCTTACCAGAGCGTCAAGTGCGCAACGGCGCTTTTCCCCCGACGGGGGAGCAAGCGCGTTCGAGGCCCAACGTTAAGGCCGAGAGCGACAATTTCATGTTGGGGCTACGCCGCTTTCCGACAGGGGAAAGCGGGATGGTGCCTGGGGGCGGATTCGAACCACCGACACGCGGATTTTCAATCCGCTGCTCTACCAACTGAGCTACCCAGGCGAACCGTCGCCTCGCGGGAGCGGCGTCTATAGGCGAGCCGTTTCCGGGAGGCAAGCGCTCTGATCAGTCTTCCTCGCCGGCCTCGCCGGGGCGCTCGTCGACGCTCTCGGGAATGGCGTAGCTCCCGGTGAACCAGCGCTGCAGATCCACGTCGGCGCAGCGCTTGGAGCAGAATGGTCGATACTTGGGGTCCGCCTTGTGCTGGCGGCAGATCGGACAGGTGGCCATGGTCAGCCCTCCTCGATCAAAAAGGCCCCCGGCGCAATGGCCGCATCGGCCCGGAGTTCCGCGCGCGGCCCCAGCCGCGC
>JAFAEC010000003.1 GCA_023424215.1 Pseudomonadota bacterium | reverse complement strand
GGCTCGGATATGTGTATAAGTGACAGGCCCGCGACCGCCTGCCCCGACTGCGGCGACCTGGCGCTGCAGCAGCGCGGCGGCGGCTGGATCTGCGACACCTGCGGCGCCGCGCCCTCGATGCAGGGTTAAGTCAACGAATTCATGCGAGGCTTGCGCGGACTGGTCCCTGCCGACCCGGAGTCTGCCATGAAGCGTCTTCTGATCTCCCTCGCCCTGCTGATGGCGGCCGCGCCGGCCCAGGCGCAGAACGCCGGCCAGATCGCGCGGGTGCGCGCGGGCGGCAGTTGCAGCGGCTGCAACCTCTTCCAGGCGGAACTGACGGGCCTGCAGGCGCGGGGCCTCAACCTTTCGGGCTCCCGCCTCCGGCAGGCCGATCTCAGCCTCGCGGTGATGAACCGTACGCGATTCGACAACGCCGACCTGCGCGACGTCGAGGCCTACGGCGGGGTCTTCTCCGGATCGAACTTCTCGGGCGCCAATCTCGGCAACGCCAGCTTTGTCGGGACCTATCTGGACGGCGCGAACTTCAGCGGGGCGGTGCTGTCGGGGGCGAATTTCGCGGGTGCGTCGCTGAGAGGCGCGCGCGGTCTGACCCAGGGACGCCTCAATCAGGCGTGCGGCGACGAGGCCACGCAGTTGCCGGCAGGACTGAGCATTCCGCGCTGCTGATCCGCCACCGACCTTACAGCGAATTAAGTAGGGTCTGTCGGACGTTGGCGTCATGAAGGAGGCGTGACCCAGTTCGCCCGCAACCTCGTTCGTCGCCTCCTCGCCGCCGGCGTCGCCGCCGCAGCGGTGACGGGCGCCGCGCCGGCCCTCGCCGAGATCCAGCTGCAGTGGCAGGACCCCGACGTGGCCCGAATGGTGTCGCTCGGCGGCTCCTGCCATCAGTGCGAACTTTCCGGGCGCGACCTCGCCGGGGCGGCCTTCACGGGCGCGATATTCACCAACGCCACCCTCGTGGGCGCCAACCTCCGGGGCGCCGAACTGGTCGGTTCGAACTTCTCCGGCAGCGACTTCAGCCGGGCGGAGCTGACGGGCGCAGGGCTCATGGGGACCAACTTCACCGGGGCCAGGTTCACGCGCGCCAGCATGACCGGTGTGATGGCGATGGGGGCGACCCTCGTCCGCGCGCGCCTGGACGGCGCCAACCTGAACGGCGCTGAGCTCAACGGCGCCAACCTGAACACCGCCGTGCTCAGCAGCGCCAACCTGCAGTCCGCCGAGTTGAACGCCGCCACGCTCGCGAACGTCGACGCCCGCGGGGCCGACTTCTCGAACGCCGAGATCAGCATGTCCAACCTGTCGAACGGCGACTTCCGGGGCGCCTCGTTCCGGAACGCCGAACTGAACGGCGCCCGGCTGACCGGCGGCAACTTCGCCGGCGCCGACTTCCGGGGCGCTGAACTCAATCGCACGGACATCCGGGGAGCCAACCTGGGTCGCGCGCGCGGCCTGTCCCAGGAAGCGGTCGGGCAGGCCTGCGGCGACGGCTCGACCGTCCTGCCCGCCGGGCTGAGCGCGCGGTCCTGCCGCGGCATCCTGCGCGTGGCCCCGCCCCGGCCGCCGTCGCCTCCCGCGCCGCCGCGGGTGCGCAATCTGGTGGTCGCCAGCAGCCAGTAACGAAAGAAGGCCCCGGTCGACGACCGGGGCCTTCCTCGTTGTGGCGCTGATCCGCACCCTTATCCCTTGAGAGGCAGCGCGGGGCGGATATGCAGCTCCTTGAGCTGCCTGTCCTCTACGCCCGCGGGCGCGCTCATCAGGAGGTCCTGGCCCTGCTGGTTCAGCGGGAAGGCGATGACCTCGCGGATGGCCGTCTCGCCGGCCAGCAGCATGACGATGCGGTCGATCCCCGGGGCCAGGCCGCCGTGCGGCGGGGCGCCGTAGCGGAAGGCGTTGAGCATGCCGCCGAACTGCTCCTCGACCACCGAGGCGTCGTAGCCGGCGATCTCGAAGGCCTTGAGCATGATCTCGGCCTTGTGGTTCCGGATCGCGCCCGAGCACAGCTCATAGCCGTTGCAGACGATGTCGTACTGGTAGGCCAGCACGTCGAGCGGGTCCTTCGTCTCCAGCGCCTCCATCTCGCCCTGCGGCATGGAGAAGGGGTTGTGGGAGAAGTCGACCTTCTTCTCCTCCTCGGACCACTCGAACATCGGGAAGTCGACGATCCAGCAGAACTTGAACTCGCCGTCGGCGATCAGGTTGAGGTCCTGGCCCAGCTTGGTGCGGGCGTTCCCGGCGAACTTGTAGAAGACCTTGGGGTCGCCGGCGGCGAAGAAGGCGGCGTCGCCCTTGCCCAGACCCAGCGACTTCATCAGGGCGTCGGTCGCCTCGGCGCCGAGGTTCTTGGCGATCGGGCCGCCCCAGCCGCCCTGGTCCTCGGACCAGAAGATGTAGCCGAGGCCCGGCTGGCCCTCGCCCTGGGCCCAGGAGTTCATGCGGTCGCAGAAGGCGCGGCTGCCGCCGGTCGGGGCCGGGATGGCCCAGACGGCGTTCTTCGCATCGGCGGCGAGGATCTTGTTGAACAGGCCGAAGCCGCCGTCGCGGAAATGCTCGCTGACGTCGGACATCTCGATCGGGTTGCGCAGGTCCGGCTTGTCGGTGCCGAACAGGGAGATGGCCTCGCGGTACGGGATGCGGACGAAGGGATAGGGATCGACCTTCTTGCCGTCGGCGAACTCCTCGAACACGCCATGCATGACGGGCTCGATCGCAGCAAAAACATCCTCTTGCGTGACGAAGCTCATCTCGACGTCGAGCTGGTAGAACTCCAGCGAGCGGTCGGCGCGCAGGTCCTCGTCGCGGAAACACGGGGCGATCTGGAAATAGCGGTCGAAGCCCGAGACCATGAGCAGCTGCTTGAACTGCTGCGGGGCCTGAGGGAGGGCGTAGAACTGGCCGGGGTGCAGGCGCGACGGCACCAGGAAGTCGCGCGCGCCCTCGGGGCTGGAGGCGGTCAGGATCGGCGTCTGGTACTCGAGGAAGCCCTGGTCGACCATGCGGCGGCGGATCGAGGAGATGACCTTCGAGCGCAGCACGATGTTCCTGTGCAGGGTCTCGCGGCGCAGGTCGAGGTAGCGGTGCTTGAGGCGTATCTCCTCCGGGTATTCCGGCTCGCCGAAGACCGGCAGGGGCAGCTCGGCGGCTTCGGACAGCACCTCGACGGCCTGGACCCGCACCTCGATCTCGCCGGTCGGCAGGTTCGGGTTCACCGTCCCGGCCTCGCGCAGCACGACCTCGCCGTCCACGCGGATGACGCTTTCGGCGCGCAGGCGCTCGACCACGTCGAAGCCCGGCGTCTCCGGGTGCAGCACCAGCTGGGTCAGGCCGTAGTGATCGCGCAGGTCGATGAACAGCAGGCCGCCGTGGTCGCGCTTGCGATGCACCCAGCCGGACAGACGCACGTTGGCGCCGGCGTCGGTCGAGCGGAGGGCGCCGCAGGTGTGGGAGCGGTAGGCGTGCATGGCGTCTTCGTCTTGGATTCGGGGCCCCGGAGGGCGCAATTCGGGAGCGCGGAAGGGCGCATCATCGTCCCGGAAAGTCAAGGCGGGGCGGGTCGGAGGGACGAATGTCCACTCCGCCGGAGAAATTGCCCAAAACCGTGTACTCCGGGGACATTGTCTCCATGCGCTCCGTCTCCTCCAGTTGAGTATGGAGCGGGGGTGCGACAGCTTCGGTCGTCACAGGCGCTGGCCCGGCCGCACGGGCGTTCGGGACGCGCGCGGGCGGGCGTCGTGCAGATCCAGGGGCCGCGCCGCGGGAGGGACGGCGGGACGCGCCGGAGCGCGGGCGCCAGGGGCGGGTGTCCCGCTTTCGGGGCGCGATGTCCGCAAAGGGAAGGTCCCCGGAGTCTCCATCGCGAATCCACAGCCGCGTTCGCTTGTCCACGGCCGGGCGGGAACCCGCTCTTTCGCGACCGCGCCGTCTGCTATGGTGAAGACGCATGACCGCCCGCCCCGCCCCGCCCGACCAGATGCGCCTGCCGTTGCAGAGCGATCTGCCCGACGGCACGACCGGCTTCGTGGTCTCCGACAGCAACCGGGCGGCGTGGGAGGCCGTGCGGGACTGGCCGAGCCTGATCGGCGGGACCATGGCGATCTGCGGCCCGGAAGGCTCGGGCAAAAGCCGCCTGGGTCAGATCTGGGCCGAGCGCGTCGGCGCGACGGCCGTGCACGGCGCGGAGGCGGCGCTGGTCGATCCGCTGGAGATCGAGGGGCGGCCGGTGCTGCTCGACGACGCCATGCAGGCCGACGACGAGACCCTGTTCCACCTGATCAACCTGGCCCAGGCGCCCGGCGGGGCCCTGCTGATGATCGACCGGCCGGCGCCGTCGGCCTGGGAGGTCAAGCTGCCCGACCTGCGGTCGCGGCTGGACGCGGTCATCAGCGTGCCGGTCGAGGCGCCGGACGACGCCGTGCTGGCGGCCATGCTGGAGGCGCGTTTCGCCGAGCGGGGCATCCGGCCGGCGAAGGACGTCATCCCCTACCTGCTGCGCCGCATCGACCGCTCGGCCGCGGCTGCGGCCGCCGTGGTGGCACGCCTCGACGCGCCGCACCGGCCGGTGACCCGCGCGCTGGCGCGGACCGTCGTGGAGGGCGGCGCGGAAAGCGGAGAGCTGTTCGAGTGACGGGCGGTCGGGGCGGACGTCCAGAGGCGCGGAAAGCAGGCCTGTCGAAGGGCGTTTGAGGGTGGGAGGTGGACACAGTCCGGGTCAGCATTCCGTAATGCGGAGAAATCTGATCGCTGTGGTGCTGGCTGGGCTGGCGAGTTGTTCGGAGCCATCGCCTCGACCAGACCGAGAATCAGCGCCGAGCCCTGCCTACGCCTCCTATGACGTAGCCTACCAAGCGACGGAAGGCGGCTTTCGAGGCATGTACCTGTTCGTTGATCCGACGTCGGGTGAAACACGGGTCGAGTACAGGGACGGACGAGAGGCCGTCGCCAAGGACGGGTTTGGCGATCCACTATTGCCATGCAGTCGAGGCTCGATCGGCTGCTACCGGACGTGGGGCGGACGACCGCTACTTTCATCCTTGCCGCCGCCCGACTTCCTGAACGGTGAGTTTCGCTACTCCGTCCGGCCGAAAACATATTGGTCGCGGCCGTGTAGCGAGATCCGCGCCACCTCCGAACAAGGTACGACGACGAGCGTCGTCTGTCCGATTGTAGGCTTGGTGGAATTTTCCATTCCCGTTACCGGCGGCCCTGCCCCGGTTGAGCGTTTCGAGCTCAGGAGTTTCAATGGTCTCTTCGCTCAGCGCTGACGGCCGCCATGGGTAAGGAGGCGACGCGCGCCTGGGGATGGAAGCGGCTGTTGACGGTTCGCGCCCCAGAAAGCCGAAGGTCCCGAGATGGACGATCGGGGTGGCTGCGATCTTGCGTGATTCCGGAGGAACAGCGGTCGTCAGGAGCGCTTTGGCAGGCGTCGCCCGAGCTTCCACGGACTCGTGTCGTCCACCTCGAAGACATCGCCGGTGGCCTTTTGCACGGCGAACCACCCCATGCTGGTGCTTCCGCACAGGTCTTCAAAGCAATGGGCGCGAAGGGCCAGAACGAAGTAGCCGCGAGGGCCGTCGGCATCCGGGATGTGATCGCAGAGGGCGACATGGCTGGGCGGCAGGCCTCGCTGCGCCGTGACCCGGGCCGTCGCCGTCGCACAGGCGGCCTCGGGCGTAGATACGCGCGGCGTCGGCGCACACCCGGGCGAGGAAAGCGCAACGACGGCCAGCAATGTCGTGAGGCCCGTTCTCATGGCGGATGTCCTGCTTCCGGGGCCACCCTATCCCGGTTTCGAGCCGCCGCTATGGCCGACGGGAGCCCTGCGACCGCACTTTGCTCCGTGAACAGGCCGGAGAGCCAGCGGACGAGCCGGTGACAGGCGGGAGCGCCTCCGGGCGGCCAGCAGACGCCGGCGCCCCCGGATGGTCGAACTCACGGAGAAGCCGGTCGGCGCTCCCCCTCCCCCACGGCGTGGGAAAGAGACTCAGAGCCCCAACCGGGCCTTCAGGATGTCATTGACGGCGGCCGGGTTGGCCTTGCCGCCGGTGGCCTTCATGACCTGACCGACGAACCAGCCGATGGCCTGGGGCTTCTCGGCGACGGCGGCGGCCTTGTCGGGGTTGGCGGCGATGATCTCGTCGACGGCCTTCTCGATGGCGCCGGTGTCGGTGACCTGCTTGAGGCCGTGCTTCTCGACCACCTCGGCCGGCGAGCCTTCGCCATTCCAGATGTGGTCGAACACCTCCTTGGCGATCTTCGAGGAGATCACGTTCGTCTCGATCAGCGCGACCAGTTCGGCGACATGGGCCGGCGGCAGCTTGCAGTCGGCGAAGTCGGTCCCCTCGGCGGCGAGGCGGGCCGAAAGCTCGTTGGTGACCCAGTTGGAGACCAGCTTGGCGTCACGGCCCCGGGCGGCGGCCTCGAACCAGTCGGCCTTGGCCTGCTCGGCGATCAGCACGCCCGCGTCATACTGCGAAAGGCCATACTGGCTCATGAAGCGGCGGCGCTTGTCGTCGGGCAGCTCCGGCAGCGACGCCCTGATCTCGTCAATCCAGGCCTGTTCCAGCTCGAGCGGCAGCAGGTCGGGGTCGGGGAAGTAGCGATAGTCCATCGCCTCTTCCTTGGAGCGCATCGAGCGGGTCTCGCCGGCGGTCGGGTCGTAGAGACGGGTCTCCTGATCGACCTTGCCGCCGTCCTCGAGGATTTCGATCTGGCGTCGCGCCTCGTAGTTGATGGCCTGGGAGATGAAGCGGAACGAATTGACGTTCTTGATCTCGCAGCGCGTGCCGAGGTGGCTGAAGTCGCCGGTTTCCTTGAACTTCTCGTACTGGCCCGGGCGGCAGACCGAGACATTGACGTCGGCCCGGAGGTTGCCCTTCTCCATGTCGCCGTCGCAGGTGCCGAGGTAGACCAGGATGGTGCGGATCTTCTTGACGTAGGCGACCGCCTGCTCCGGCGAGCGGATGTCGGGCCGGGAGACGATCTCCATCAGGGCCGTGCCGGCGCGGTTGAGGTCGACGTAGGACTCGGTTGGCGACAGGTCGTGGATCAGCTTGCCTGCGTCCTGTTCGAGGTGAAGGCGCTCGATGCCGACATTGAAGAAGGCGCCGTCCTCGGCTTCGACCTCGACCACGCCCTCGCCGACGATCGGATAGAACAGCTGGCTGATCTGATAGCCGGTCGGCAAGTCGGGATAGAAGTAGTTCTTGCGGTCGAACTGACTGCGCTTGTTGATCTGCGCATTGAGGCCGAGGCCGGTGCGGACCGCCTGTTCGACGCAGAATTTGTTGAGCACCGGCAGCATGCCGGGGAAGCCGGCGTCGACCAGCGACACCTGCTCGTTCGGACCCGCGCCGAAGCCGACCGCCGCGCCCGAGAACAGCTTGGCCTTCGAAGCGACCTGGGCGTGGATCTCCAGCCCCATGACGAGTTCCCAGGCGCCGGTGCGGCCCTGGATGGTGAAGGTCTTGTCAGTCATGCTCACCACCACTTCTCCGGCCGGGCGACGAAGCCGGCCGCGTCTTCCAGCGCGCTCGCCACCTGGAACACCGTCGCCTCATCCAGCGCCTTGCCGATAACCTGCAGGCCCAGCGGCAGGCCGCCCTTGTCGAGGCCGGCGGGAACCGAGATGCCCGGCAGGCCAGCGAGGTTGGCGGTGACCGTGAAAACGTCGTTGAGGTACATGGTCACCGGGTCGATCTGCTTGTCGCCGATCGCGAAGGCGGCCGAAGGGGTCGACGGCGTCAGAATGGCGTCGACCTTGCCCCAGACCTTGTCGAAGTCCTCGGCGATACGGCGGCGGACCTTCAGGGCCCGGACATAGTACGCGTCATAGAACCCGGCAGAGAGGACGTAGGCGCCGATGGTCAGGCGGCGCTGGACCTCCTTGCCGAAGCCCTCGGCGCGGCTGGTCTCGTAGAGGTCGGTCAGCGACTTCGCCTCGGCCGCGCGGTGGCCGAAGCGCATGCCGTCGTAACGGGCCAGGTTGGACGAGGCCTCGGCCGGGGCGATGATGTAGTAGGCCGGCAGGGCGTATCTGGTGTGCGGCAGGCTGATCTCGACGATCTCGGCCCCGGCCTCGCGCAGCCAGGCCTGGCCCTTCTCCCACAGCTCCATCTGCTCGGCGGGCATGCCGTCGACGACGTATTCCTTCGGGATGCCGATGCGCAGGCCCTTGACCGACTTGCCGAGGGATTGCGTCCAGTCGGGCGTCTCCACGTCGAGGCTGGTGGAGTCCTTCGGATCGAAGGAGCACATCGAGCCCAGCAGCAGGGCGGCGTCCTCGACCGTCTTCGTGATCGGTCCGGCCTGGTCGAGCGAGGAGGCGAAGGCGACCATGCCGAAGCGGCTGGCGCGACCGTAGGTCGGCTTGACGCCCACGGTGCCGGTGAAGGCGGCGGGCTGGCGGATCGAGCCGCCGGTGTCGGAGGCGGTGGCGGCCAGGCACAGGTCACCGGCGACGGCCGAGGCCGAGCCTCCGGACGAACCGCCCGGGGTCAGGTCGGCATTGGAGGCCGACGACTTCCACGGGTTGACCACGGGACCGAAGGCCGAGGTCTCGTTGGACGAGCCCATGGCGAACTCGTCCATGTTGAGCTTGCCGAGCATGACCGCGCCGTCGCGCCACAGGTTGGACGTGACGGTGGACTCGTAGGGCGGGAGGAAGCCGCGCAGCATGTTCGAGCCGGCCGTGGTCTGGACGCCGTCGGTGCAGAACAGATCCTTGATCCCCAGCGGCGCGCCTTCCAGCGGACCGCCCTCCCCCTTCGCCAGCCGGGCGTCGGCGGCGCGGGCCATGTCCAGCGCCTTGTCGGCGGTGGGGAGGACATAGGCGTTCAGGCGCGGATTGGCGGCCTCGATATTGGCGAGGAAGGCGCGGGTGATCTCTTCCGAGGAGAAGTCACGGGCCTTGAGTCCGTCGACCGCGGCCTTGAGGGTCAGTTTCGTCAGGTCGGTCATGGCTTACTCGACCACCTTGGGCACCACGAAGAAGCCGTCGGCGGACTTCGGGGCGTTGGACAGGACGTCGGCGACCTTGTTCCCGTCGGTGACCACATCGTCGCGCAGGCGCAGCGGCTGGTGGACGTTGGAGGTCATCGGCTCGACGCCCTCGACGTCGACCTCGTTGAGCTGTTCGATCCACGCCAGGATGCCGTTCAGCTCCTGGGCCAGCGGCTCCAGCCGCTCCTCGGGGGTCTTGATGCGGGCGAGGTGCGCCACCTGGCGCACGGTCGCGACGTCGACGGCCATGCGGCCCTCCAAATGCGAAACCTGAGCCGGCGGGATTAGCCGCCCGGCCCCGGATTCACAAGGATTCAGACGTCGCGGCCGGCTATCTCGCCGGGGTGACGGTGACCGACGTCGGCGGCGCGGCGTTCGGGCCCGTCGTCCAGGCCACGATCATCCGGCGCTTGCGCGAGCCGATGCGCTGCGTCGCCGGGTCCATGAGGCTCTCCTCGACCTCGAGATCGACCCGCCCCGGAGACTCGCTTCTGATGCGGTAGTCCAGCAGGTCGCCGATGCGGAACACCCGCCAGCCCTCCGCCGGGGACTGGAAGAAGGCGATGTGGGTGTAGAGGCCGTTCATGGCGGGATCGCCGGCGGCCGTTCCGAACAGCTTCACCGTGGAGTCGCCCTGACGACGCAGCCGGTCGACGCGGACCACGCTGGCGGCCCACTGCAGGGCCGGCTCGGCGTTCGGCTGCACCGTGGCGGCGGGTCCCGCCGGGACCAGCGGCGCGGCGGCCTGGGCGTGCAGCGGCCGGGTCTCGGCGGGCAGGGCGTGCCGGCGGCTCTCGACGCCGGTGTCGCAGGCGGCCAGCAGGGCGAAGGCGGCGAGGAACAGGAGCGGATGCCTCATCGAACGTCCCCTCATCGTCGAGCTCTCGGCGCAGCTTGCACCTTGCCAGCGCCGCCCGCCAGTCCTAGGGCCCG
Organism: Pseudomonadota bacterium; assembly: GCA_023424215.1. Taxonomy (GTDB): domain Bacteria; phylum Pseudomonadota; class Alphaproteobacteria; order Caulobacterales; family Caulobacteraceae; genus Brevundimonas. The sequence goes on along the minus strand of JAFAEC010000003.1, from coordinate 39,690 downwards.
CGGGTGACCGTCATGACCCTCGAAGAGCTGGCCGCCTCGACCCCGCCCGGGACGCCGTGGCTGGGGCTGGACCTCGGGGAGAAGACCATCGGGGTGGCGGCCTCGGACGCGACGCGGATGATCGCCAGCCCGCTGGAGCTGATCCGCAAGACCAGGTTCACCCAGGACGCCGAGGCGGTGCTGAAGCTGATGGACGGGCGGCGCGCCAGCGGGCTGGTCATCGGCCTGCCGCTGAACATGGACGGATCGGAGGGGCCGCGGGCGCAGTCGTGCCGGGCCTTCGCCCGCAACCTGCAGCGCCTGCGCGAGGTGCCGGTGGCGTTCCAGGACGAGCGCCTGTCGACGACGGCCGTCGAGCGCTTCCTGATCGACGAACTGGACCTGACGCGGAAGCGGCGCGCGGGGGTGGTCGACCGGACGGCGGCCGCCTGGATCCTGCAGGGGGCGCTGGACCGGCTGAGGGACGCGGGCGTCCGGTGAGCGGCCTGCTGACCGGCATCGTGCCGGTGTTCGCCATGATCGCGCTCGGCTGGGGCCTGAAGCAGGTGCGCTTCCTCGCCGACGACGGCTGGCGCGCAATCGAGCGGCTGACCTATTTCGTCTTCTACCCGGCCTTCCTCGTGCCGGCGGTGTGGGGCGCGGACTTCAGCGCCGGCACGGCCGGGCCGGTGGCGCTGAGCACCATCGGCGTGTCGCTGGTCGTGGTGGCGCTGACCATCGCGGTCCGCCCCGCCCTCCGCCTGCCCGATCCGACCTTCACCAGCGTGCTGCAGGGCGTGGTGCGGTGGAACGGCTTCGTCTTCCTGCCGGTTGCGACTGCCGTGTTCGGGCAAGCCGGTCTGGGCACGGCGGCGGTGGCCTTCGGCGTACTGGCTCCGGCGCTGAACGTGGTCTGCGTGCTGGCGCTGGCGCGCTGGGGCGCGGGTCAGGGCGGCGGCTGGCGGCTGGCGCTGCGCTCACTGGGCCGCAATCCGATCATCTGGGCCTGCGGCGTCGGGGCCGCGCTGAACCTGACGGGACTGCCGAGGCAGCCGCTGCTGGACGGGGTGTTCGAGCTGATGGGGCCGGGCGCGATCGCGCTGGGACTGATCACCGCCGGGGCGGGGCTGAGCTTCCGCTATGCGGCGGCGCGGCCCGTCACCATCACCACGATCGCAGCGATCAAGCTGCTGGTCCTGCCGGTGGCCATGTTCTGGCTGTGCGGCTGGCTGGGCGGAGACCGGACGGCCCAGGGCGTGGCCCTGCTGGCGGGCGCCGCGCCCGGCGCCGCGGCCAGCTATGTGCTGGCCCGGCAGATGGGCGGCGACGCCCCGCTGGTGGCCGGGGTGGTGGCCTTCACCACGGTGGCCAGCGCCGCGACCATCCCGCTGCTGCTGGGTCTGTTCGGCTACATCTGAGGCGACGGCTTCCGTTCCGGCCCGGCTGGCCCTATAGCCGGGCTTCGATGAGCCAGCCCGACCTCACCGAGATCATCCGCGAGCGGCTGGCGCCGTTTCCCCGCGATCATTTCCTGTCCGCCGGCGATCTGAACGCCGCCACGGTCCCGCCGCTGCTGGACCTCGCCGACGCGTTCGTCGACTTCAACCGGCAGGGCGCCAAGGCGCTCGACCTGATGCGCGGGCGCACGGTAGTGAACCTGTTCTTCGAGAACTCGACCCGCACCTCGGCGTCGTTCGAGATCGCCGCGCGGCGGCTGGGAGCTGACGTGACGGCGCTGTCGCCGCGCACCTCCTCCGTGGCCAAGGGCGAAACCCTGATCGACACGGCGGCGACCCTGAACGCCATGAAGCCGGACGTGCTGGTGGTGCGCCACGGCGCCTCGGGGGCGGCGGCCCTGCTGTCGCAGAAGGTCGGCTGCGCCGTGGTCAACGCCGGCGACGGGCGGCACGAGCACCCGACACAGGCGCTGCTGGACCTGCTCAGCCTGCGCCGCGCCTTTGGCGACGTGGGCGGGCTGACGGTGGCGATCTGCGGCGACATAGCCCACAGCCGGGTGGCGCGCTCGAACGTGGCCCTGCTGTCGATGATGGGCGCGCGGGTGCGGCTGATCGGGCCGCCGACCCTGGTGCCGGGCGACGCGGACCGCTGGGGCTGCGAGGTGTTCCACGACATGCGCGAGGGCCTGCGGGGCTGCGACGTGGTGATGATGCTGCGCCTGCAGCTGGAGCGGATGGAGGGGGCGCTGGTGCCCTCGACGCGCGAGTTCTTCCGCTTCTGGGGCCTCGATCGCGAGAAGCTGGCCTGGGCCAAGCCGGGCGCGAAGGTAATGCACCCGGGCCCGATGAACCGGGGCGTCGAGATCGATTCCGACGTGGCCGACGACCTGTCGGTGTCGCTGATCCAGGATCAGGTGGAGATGGGGGTGGCGGCGCGCATGGCCGTGCTGGCCTCCCTGTCGATGCGTCGCGAGGGAGCCCCCGAATGAGCGCCGCCGACACCAGGGCCCTGGCGATCCTGAACGCACGGCTGCTCGACCCGGCCGGCGACTACGACGGCGCGGGCGCCGTCCTGGTCGAGGACGGCCGCATCGTCGAGGTGGTGCACGGCGGCGGCGCGACCGCCCCGGAAGGCGTCGAGGTCGTCGACGCCGGCGGCCTGTGCCTGTCGCCGGGCCTGATCGACATCCGGGTCAAGACCGGCGAACCCGGAGCGGAACCGAAGGAGACGCTGAAGTCGGCGGCCCTCTCGGCCGCGGCGGGCGGCGTGACCACCATCGTGGTCCAGCCGGACACGGATCCCGCCATCGACGATCCGGCCATGGTCGACTTCATCCAGCGGCGCGGCGCGGCGCTCGGTCTGGTCAACGTACGGGTGGCGGGGGCGGCGACGCGCGCCCTCGACGGCCTGCGCATGGCCGAGATCGGCCTGATGGACGAAGCCGGGGCGCTGTACTTCACCGACGGCGACAAGGTGATCGGCAACAGCCGCACCCTGCAGCGGGTGATGAGCTACGCCGCCGCCTTCAACGCCCTGATCGCCTGCCGACCGGCGGACCCGTGGCTGAGCGAAGGTGCGGTGGCGACGTCGGGCGAGCTGGCGACCCGGCTGGGGCTGGCCGGCGCGCCGGCCATCGCTGAGCGCATCCAGCTGGAGCGCGACCTGGCGCTGGTCGAGCAGACCGGCGCGCGCTTCCTGGTCGACCAGATCTCCACCGAAGGGGCGCTGGAAACGCTGGCCCGAGCGCGGGCGAAGGGCCTCGAGGTCGCGGCGTCGGTGTCGGTCAACCACCTGTGCTTCAACGAGGTCGACATCGGCGACTACCGGACCTTCTACCGGCTGGATCCGCCGCTGCGCGCCGAGAGCGACCGGCAGGCGCTGGTCGAGGCGGTGCGCGACGGGCTGATCGACGTCATCACCTCGGCGCATGCCCCGGCCCCCGCCGAGGACAAGCGGCGTCCGTTCGCGGAAGCCGCCCCCGGCGCCGTCGGACTGGAGACCCTGCTGCCGGCGGCCCTGACGCTGCACCACGCCGAAGGGCTGGACCTGCTGGATGTGCTGCGGCCGCTGACCGAGGGGCCGGCGAGCCTGCTGGGGCTGGACTCCGGACGTCTCGCCGCCGGCGCGCCGGCCGACCTCGTCCTCTTCGACCCGGGCGCCCCGGTGGTCGTCGACGCCGACGCCCTGCGCTCCAAGTCCAAGAACTCACCGTTCGACGGCCGACGCCTGCAGGGCAAGGTGCGGCTGACCGTGGTCGGCGGGCGCGTTGTGCACGACGGCCGGTGACGCGTCCGGCGGCGGACACGAGCCTCGCCGAATCACACCATCTTCCGCCCGCTGGCGAAGCCGCTCGCCCGCATGATATACACGCGTCGGCTGTGTGGGGGTTGAGGTGCAGGAACTGGTCGGGCCCGCTCTGGGAACGCTGGCGCTGGTCGCGGCCGGGGGATACCTGCTGGGCTCCATTCCGTTCGGGGTGATCCTGACGCGCGCCGCCACCGGGCAGGACGTGCGCGGCATCGGTTCGGGCAACATCGGCGCCACCAATGTGCTGCGGACCGGGCGCAAGGATCTCGCGCTCGCCACCCTGCTGCTGGACGCGGGCAAGGGCGCTGCGGCCCTGCTGATCGCCCGTCAGCTGTTCGACAGCGAGGTCGCCGGGGCGATCGCCGGCGGCGCGGCCTTCCTCGGCCACCTGTTTCCGGTCTGGCTGGGCTTCCGGGGCGGCAAGGGGGTGGCGACCTTCTTCGGCCTGCTGATCGCCGCCGCCTGGCCGCTGGGCCTGCTGGCCGGCGCGACGTGGATCCTGATGGCGGCGCTGTTCCGCATCTCGTCGCTGTCGGCGCTGGTCGCCTCGGCCGCCGCCCCGCTCTACGCCGTGCTCCCGCTGGCCGCTCTCGGACTGCCGGCCCCGGCCGCGATCCTGTCGCTGGCCGTCTTCACCGCCGCGCTGATCTGGGTCCGCCACGGCGAGAATATCGGCCGCCTGCTGAAGGGCACGGAGCCGCGGATCGGAGCGAGGAAGGCGTGACCTTCGACGCGGCCGAGCGGTTCGCCCGGCTGCGGCTGGCCCGCACGGACCGCGTCGGCGCCGTCGCCTTCCGGCAGTTGCTGGACCGCTTCGGCAGCGCCGCGCGGGCGCTGGAGGCCTTGCCCGATGTCGTGCGTCGGGGCGGCGGCCACGGCTTCGCCCTGCCCTCGCCCGGCGAGATCGAAGGTGAGCTGGAGCGTGGAGAGCGGCTGGGCGCCCGACTGATCGTGCTCGGAGAGGACGACTATCCGGAGATGCTGGCGGCCGTCGATCCGCCGCCGCCGCTGTTGTGGGCCCTCGGCGACGCGAAGCTGCTGGCGCGGCCGTGCCTGGCGATCGTCGGAGCCCGCATCGCCTCGGCCGGCGGCCAGCGCATCGCGCGCGGACTGGCGCAGCAGCTGGGCGAGGCGGGTCACGTCGTGGTCTCCGGCATGGCGCGGGGCATCGACGGGGCGGCCCACGGCGGGGCCCTGCCGACGGGAACGGTGGCGGTGCTGGGCGGCGGTGTCGACGACGTCTACCCGCCCGACAACGCCGACCTGTACCGCCAGATCGTCGAGCAGGGCTGCGTCGTCTCGGAGAGTCCCGTGGGGGCGCGGGCCCAGGCCCGGGACTTCCCGCGCCGCAACCGCATCATCTCGGGGCTGTCGCGCGGCGTGGTGGTGGTCGAGGCGGAACTCCGCTCGGGATCGCTGATCACCGCCCGGCTGGCGGCCGAGCAGGGACGCGAGGTGTTCGCGGTCCCCGGTTCGCCGCTGGACCCCCGCGCGAAGGGCCCGAACGAGCTGCTGCGCCAGGGCGCGATCCTGTGCGAGGGGCTGGCCGACATCGAGCGCGAGTTCGAGCGGCCGCGGACGATCCGGGAGCCGGCGGGAGACGCGACGTTCGCCGGCGCGCCGGACCGGATCGAGGCGGAACTGGTCGAGCGGGTGGCCGCCCTGCTCTCCCCCACGCCGACGCCGCGCGACGAGCTGGCGCGGGCCGCGGGAGCGCCGGTCGGGGCGGTTGCGGCGGCCCTGCTGGAGCTCAGCCTCGCCGGTCGCGCGACCCTGCTGCCGGGCGGTCTGGCCTCGCTGTGAGCGCCATCCCGACAACGGCCGATTGACAGCACGGCTCAGGCCAACCACGTTCCCGCGCCTCTGAAAGGCCCCTTCCCGCATGAACCTCGTCGTCGTCGAGAGCCCCGCAAAGGCCAAGACCATCAACAAATATCTGGGTCCGGACTTCACGGTCCTGGCCTCGTACGGCCACGTCCGGGACCTGCCGTCGAAGGACGGTTCGGTCGCGCCCGACGACGATTTCGCCATGAGCTGGGAAGTCGACGCCAAGGCCTCCAAGCGGCTCTCCGAGATCGCCGAGGCGGCGAAGAAGTCGGACCGCGTCATCCTCGCCACCGACCCGGATCGCGAGGGTGAGGCGATCAGCTGGCACGTGCTGGAGGTGCTGCAGAAGAAGAAGGCGCTGAAGGACAAGCAGGTCCAGCGGGTCACCTTCAACGCCATCACCAAGGGGGCGGTGCTGGACGCCATGGCGGCGCCGCGCGAGCTCGACATGGAGCTGGTCGAGGCCTACCTCGCCCGGCGCGCGCTCGATTACCTGGTGGGCTTCACCCTGTCCCCGGTGCTGTGGCGCAAGCTGCCCGGCGCACGCTCGGCGGGCCGCGTGCAGTCGGTGGCGCTGCGCATCGTGGTCGATCGCGAACTGGAGATCGAACGCTTCCGGCCGCAGGAATACTGGTCCGTCGAGGCCGATCTGGTCGCCGACAGCCCGCCCTTCACCGCGCGGCTGGTCAAGCACGCCGGCAAGCGGGTGCAGCGGCTGGACATCGTCTCCGAGGAGATGGCCGGCGCCGCGCGCGCCGCGATCAACGCGGGCGGCTTCACCATCCGCTCGATCGAGAAGAAGCCGGTCAAGCGCTCGCCTGCCCCGCCCTTCACCACCTCGACCCTGCAGCAGGAAGCCGCGCGCAAGCTGGGCTTCACCGCCCAGCGCACCATGCAGGCGGCGCAGAAGCTGTACGAGGGCGTCGACGAGACCGGCGGCCTGATCACCTACATGCGGACCGACGGCGTGTCGGTGAGCCCCGAGGGGATCGCCCAGGCGCGGCAGGTGATCGGCGAGCGCTTCGGCCCCGCCTATGTCCCGTCCGAGCCGCGCTACTATAAGACCAAGGCCAAGAACGCCCAGGAGGCGCACGAGGCGATCCGCCCGACCAACATCGCTCGCAGCCCCGACTCGCTGCGGCTGGAGCCCGACCTGCAGCGGCTCTACGAGCTGATCTGGAAGCGCATGGTCGCCAGCCAGATGGAGAGCGCGCGGCTGGACCGGACCACGGTCGAGATCGACAGCGCCGACGGCCAGACCGGCCTGCGCGCCACCGGCCAGGTGGTGGCCTTCGACGGCTTCATCGCCGTGTACGAGGAGGGCCGCGACGACCGGCCGAAGTCGGACGACGACGAGGACGACGCCACCCGCCTGCCGGCCCTGAAGGAGGGCGCGACGGCGAAGGTCGAGGCGATCCGCACCGAGCAGCACTTCACCGAGCCACCGCCGCGGTTCTCGGAAGCCACCCTGGTCAAGAAGCTGGAGGAGCTGGGCATCGGGCGGCCGTCGACCTACGCCTCGATCCTGACCACCCTGCGCGACCGCGGCTATGTCCGCATGGACAAGAACCGCTTCATCCCCGAGGACACCGGGCGGCTGGTGACGGCCTTCCTCGAGCAGTTCTTCGGAAAATGGGTGGAGTACGACTTCACCGCCGATCTGGAGACCCGGCTGGACGAGGTGTCGGCGGGCGATCTCGACTGGAAGGTGCTGCTGCGCGACTTCTGGGGCCAGCTGAAGCCGGCCACCGATCAGGTCACCGCCCTGCAGGGGGTGATAGACAAGCTGGACGAGGCCATCGGGCCCTTCCTGTTCCCGCCGAAGCCGGACGGCTCGGACCCGCGCGCCTGTCCCGTGTGCGGCACCGGCCGGCTGCACCTGAAGGCCAGCTTCAAGATGAAGTCGACCTTCATCGGCTGCTCGAACTATCCGGAGTGCAAATACACCCGCGGCTTCGGCGCGGGCGCCGGCGCCGAGGAGGCGGCCAGCGATCGCGAGCTGGGCGTGGATCCCGCCACCGGTCAGCCGGTGCTGCTGAAGATCGGCCGCTTCGGCCCCTACGTCGAAACGGCCGGCGACGGCGACAAGCCGAAGCGTTCGTCGCTGCCCAAGGGCTGGTCGGCGGCGACGCTGGAGCTGGAACAGGCGCTGCGCCTGCTCAGCCTGCCGCGCGAGGTCGGCCTGCACCCCGAGGACGGCAAGCCGATCACGGCGGGCCTCGGCCGCTACGGACCCTTCGTGCAGCACGCCGGGACTTACGCGAATGTCTCTGACATCGATGAGGTTTTCGATATCGGCCTGAACCGGGCCGTGGCCCTGCTGGCGGAGAAGCGGGCGGGTCGCGCCGGGCGCGGCTCGGCGGTCGCGCCGCTGAAGGAGCTGGGGGCGCATCCGGAGACGGGCGATCCGGTGCAGGTCATGGCCGGCCGCTTCGGCCCCTATGTGAAGTCCGGCAAGGTCAACGCCACCCTGCCCAAGGGCACGGCGCCCGAGGACATGACGCTGGAGGCGGCCCTGCCGCTTCTCGCCGCCAAGGCGGGCGCGCCGGCAAAGGGCAAGAAGGCGACGAAGAAGGCCGCGCCCAAGGCGGCGGCGAAGAAGCCGGCCGCGAAGAAGGCGCCGGCGAAGAAGGCCGCCAAGGCCTAGGCCTGACGCTTCAGGAGATGGTCGCGCGCGGCGTTGAGGCGCGCGGCCAGTCCCTCCGTGCCGCCCTGGTCCGGGTGGGCGCGGGCCATCAGCCGTTTCCACGCCGCATTGACCTCGGCCCGCGATGCGCCGGGCGCGACGCCCAGCAGCGACCGGGCCTCGGCGTCGGTCATGCCCTCTGCGCGGGGCGCGACGGCGCGCTGACGAGAGGCGATGAGGAACCAGAGCCCGGCGCCGGCCAGCCCCGCCGCGGCGACCCAGGCGCCCCGCGATCCGGCCAGAACGGCGCCTGCCAGCAGGACGGCGCCCAGCAGGGTGGCGGCGACGCGCCACTGGCCCCGGCCCGGACGCTCGCCCTGTCGTCCCAGCCGGACGAGCGCCCAGACGGCGATCGCCGCCAGCGCCAGCCAGACCAGGCTCACCCGCTCAGGCCGCCGCGTCGAGCGGCGCGTCCAGCTGGCCGCCGTCGAGGCCCAGCGCCAGCATCAGACTGCGCAGCTCCTGGCGCGCGGCGACGTGGGCCAGCGACACGGCGACGGGCCGGACCTCGTTGGACAGGTCGGCCACGGTCAGGCCGAAGGGGAACAGCTCGCGATAGATCACGCGATCGCGCAGGCCCGGCCCGATGCGGAAGCCGACGCGGCGGGCCAGCTTCTCCATCCGCTCCTCGAGGCGCTGGCGGTTGCGGGCGGCGGCAACGGCCATGCGGTTGACGACCACGATCCAGTCGATGGCGGCGTTCCGGCCCTGGGTGATGGCCCGGTGCTTGCGCGCCTCCCAGACGCTCTCGGAATAGATCGACGGCTTCTGCAGCTCGAGGGTGACGGGGTCGATCTGGCCGAGCAGGTCGAAGTCGACGAAGCTGTCGTTCATCGGGGTGACGATCTGGTCGGCGAGACCGTGGGCCGCGCGGGACAGCACCGTGTCGCCCCCCGGGGTGTCGATGAGGATGAAGTCGGCGATGGCCCTCGCCTCGGCGAAGGCGGCCTCGAAGCGCGCGAGCTGCTCCGCCTCGGCGGCCCGGGCCAGTTCCTTGCCGTCGCCCATGTCCGGCTCCACCGGCATCGGCAGGGCCTGCCCGTTGGCCGACGTCCACGCGGCGCGGTTGGCGAAGAAGCGGGACATCGAGCGCTGGCGCAGGTCCAGATCGATGATGGCGACCCGCTTGCCAGCGTGCAGCAGGCCGGTGACGATATGGATGGCGAGCGTCGACTTGCCCGCCCCGCCCTTCTCGTTGCCGACGACGATGACCACAGGGTCAGCCATGGAATTCGAATCCTGAAGCGACCGCCGACTCGACCCCGCGGTCATGGGTGGACAGGGTCGCCGTCGGCGGAACCGACGTCAACGCGGCGACCCCGGCGAAGCTGTGAATTGGGCTCAGGCGGCGCGCCGGCACCACGGATCGTCGACGCCCGCGGCGGCACACAGGGCGGCGGCGCCGGTCGAGGGGGCCGGGGTTTTCAGGCGCACCAGCCGGCGGCCGCCGACCTCGACCGGCTCGAACACCGGCGAGAGGCCTTGCAGCGTCCCGGCGGCCGGACCCGACTGCAGCCGGCTCCACGCGGCGCGGGCGGCGGCCTCGGAGGAGTAGGCGCCGAGCTGGACCAGCGGCCGGTCGGCCTCGACGACGCGAAGGGCGGGACGGAGCGAAGCCTGCCGGGCGACGCCGTCCACGCGCTGCCTGACCTCGGCGACCATGCCGTCGACCATGGCCGGAGCGGCCGCGGCGGCGGCCTGGGCGCCCGCCGTCTGGACCACCTCGCCGAGGCCGCCGTCGCGGGCGTCCCACAGGGCGTGCGGATCCAGGACCTCGACCCGCAGCGCCGGCCGCAGGCCGCGATCGGCGGCGGGTCGGTCGGAAATGGCGGCGGGGGCGTCCGACCCGTCCAGCGGGATCGCCGCCACCCGTTCGGCCAGATTCTCGAACCGGTTCGGATCGCTCTCGACCATGCCGCAGGCCGACAGACCCGCGGCGAGAAGCAGGGCCAACACTGGACGGAACGGGAGACGCGGCGTCATAAGCCGGACCCTGGCACGCGAGGCTTTGCATCGCGGTTCACGATCACGCCTAACGCGAAGGGTTAATCCGTTCACCATGGCCGACCTCGAAACCTCCGCCCTGCCCGCGGCGCACACCATCGCCGAGCTGCGCGAGACGATAAGCGGCTGGCGGCGGCAAGGGTTCAGCGTCGGCTTCGTTCCGACCATGGGAGCGTTGCACGATGGCCACCTGTCGCTGGTGCGGACGGCGGTCGAGCAGACGGACAAGGTGGTGGCCAGCGTGTTCGTCAATCCCGCCCAGTTCGCCGCGCACGAGGATCTCGGGACCTATCCCCGGCAGGAGGCGCGCGACGCGGAGCTTCTGGCGGGAGCCGGCTGCGCGCTGATGTACGCACCGGCGGTGGAGGAGATGTATCCCGCCGGCGCCTCGACCCGCGTCGATGTCGGAGGGCCGGCGGAAGGCCTGGAGGGCGCCTTCCGGCCGCAGATGTTCGGCGGGGTCGCCCTGGTGGTGGCCAAGCTGTTCAACCAGGTGCAGCCGGACGTCGCCGTGTTCGGCGAGAAGGACTGGCAGCAGCTGATGGTGGTTCGCCGGCTGGTGCGCGACCTCGACATCCCCGTGGAAGTCGTCGGGGTCCCGACCGCGCGCGACGGACATGGCCTCGCCCTGTCCAGCCGCAACGCCTACCTGTCGGCCGGCGAACTGGAGACGGCGCGGCGGCTGAACGGCGTGCTGGCCGAGGCCGGCGCACGGGCGGCGGCCGGAGAGCCCGTGGACGCGGTCGAGGCCGACGCCGCCGACGCCCTGCTCGGCGCCGGCTTCGACAGCGTCGACTACGTCGCCATCCGCCGGACGGACGACCTGTCCGCGTTCGAGCGCACCGTCGACTCGCCGGCGCGCATCCTCGCAGCCGCCCGCATCGGCCGGACCCGGCTGATCGACAACATGGCGGTCTAGGCGATCGCGCCCACGCAGCCCTCCGGGCCGCCGACGGGCAGCGGCGCGTCGGCGAGGGACAGGGTCCAGCCGTGGTGCGTGGCGAGACCGACGCGGCGGCCGGCGCCGTCGCCGGCGTCGCCCCCGGCGCCGACGAGAACGCGCGGACCGGCCGGGAGAGCGGCGGGATCGATCTTGCCGAGAGCCAGGGCCGTGGGCGCCGCGCCGCCGAACCCTTCGAAGACGCTGAGCGATGTCCACTGGCGGCGGAGGCCGATCCACCATGGCTGGCCGGCGTTGACGGCGAGCACCGCCACCCCCTGCCCTTCGGCCGCCCATCTCAGCGCCGCCTCGGGATCGTCGGCGACCCGCATCTCCGCCGCCGCGCCGAAGCGCCGGCGCGCGGCGTCGTAGGCGCGCGCGGGCTCCAGCGGAGCCCAGACCTGCACCCGGATCGGGCCCTGGCGGGCGAGGCCGTGGCCGACCACCTCGCGCCACAGCGAGTTCACCGTCTCGCGGTTCTCGGGGCGGGCGCGGGCGGAGATGCGGCGCAGGACCGCCTGCTCCCGGTCCGGGCGCAGCTTGAGGTGGGGCCCGGCCGGCGCGTCCTTGGCCCGGCCGACGCGGGCTGCGATGGCGAGCCGTCGCTCGAACAGGGCGAGAATCTCGTCATCGAGCTGGTCGATCTCATGGCGCAGGGCGGCCAGCGCCATGCGCTCAGGGCTGATGTCGTCGGGGCGGCGGTCGGCGGGCGGCCAGACCTGTTGCAGGGCGGGTTTCAGGGCGTGGGGCACGGGAAGAGGCTTTCGGTTCGATACGGTCCGGAGGTTTGCGAGCCGCCGCTCCCTGGCGGAGCGGTCGCCGGCGAGGCCGCCGGGACAGAGCACCCGACGCCTCAGCCGGCGTATCGAAAGCCGGAATACAGGTCCGCGCCCGCGGCGAGGCGGGTCACGAAAGTCGCAGCGAGGATGCGCGAACGGACCATGCGTTCAGCATCCGCATCGCTCGGCGGGCGTCAAGCGCCATCCCGGCTGAGCAGCACGAAGCGGGTGCGGTTGTCGGACGAATCCTGCAGATCGTGGCGCAGGATCGACAGGTCGTAGACTTCGGCGGCCCGCGCCGGGGCGACGGCGGCGCGGGTCGGGTCGGCGGACTCCGCCACGGCCCGGGCGGCCCCCGCGGTGTCGAACGCCTCGACCGCGGTTATGCCGAGGCCCGACAGGGCGCCGACGCACTGGTCGAGCGCGGCGGGATGGCTTTCGGCGGTGCGAATGTCGCCCAGCCGGGCGCCGGGCAGGCCCATCAGGGCCAGCCGGATGGGCCGCCACACCTCTGAAACCACCTTGAGCCCCGACTGCTCGACCAGGGTGGCGGCGGGGTCGATCCGGCCGATGCTGGAGTTCTCGACCGGAATGAGCGCGCAGCCCACCTCGCTGCGGTGGAGCGCGCCCAGCGCCGCCTCGAAAGTCTCGCAGGGCACGGGCTCGTCCCAGGGACGCAGATCGAGGCAGGCCTCGTGGCTGAAGGCGCCGGGCGCGCCCTGGTAGGCGCAGCGGCCCGGCGCCGCGTCGCCCTCGGGACGACCGACGGCCTCCATGGTCAGGCCGCCTCTGACCGGGCGCTGCGCCCGGCCTTGAGCCGCTCCGCGACGAGGAAGGCCAGTTCCAGCGCCTGGTCGGCGTTCAGCCGCGGATCGCAGTGGGTGTGGTAGCGGCTGGAGAGGTCGTCCTCGGTCAGCATCTGGGCCCCGCCGAGACATTCGGTGACATTCTGGCCGGTCATCTCCAGATGCACGCCGCCGGGGTGGACGCCCTCGGCCTCGGCCACGTCCACGAAGGTGCGAACCTCGGTGAGGATGCGCTCGAACGGCCGCGTCTTGTAGCCGTTGCCGGCCTTCAGCGTGTTGCCGTGCATCGGATCGATGGACCAGACCACCCGACGGCCCGCCGCCTTCACCGCCCGCATCAGCCGCGGCAGGCGATCTCCGACCTTGTCGGCGCCGAAGCGTCCGATCAGCGTCAGCCGGCCCGGGACGTTGTCAGGATTCAGCACGTCGGCCAAGGCCAGCAGGTCCTCCGGTTCCATGGTCGGGCCGCACTTCAGGCCCACGGGATTGCGGATGCCGCGGGCGAACTCGACGTGGGCGCCGTCCAGCTGTCGGGTGCGCTCGCCGATCCAGACCATGTGGGCCGAGGTGTCGAACCATTCGCCGGTGGCCCCGTCCAGCCGGGTCAGGGCGCTCTCGAGATTGAGCAGCAGCGCCTCGTGGCTGGTGAAGACCTCGACCCGGCTCAGGTCCGGATGGGTCTCGGGCGTGACCCCGACCGCCTGCATGAAATCCAGCGCCTCGCCGATCTTGTCGGCCAGCTCGCGGTACCTGGCGCCGTAGGCGTTCTCGGCCGCGAAGCCGAGGGTCCAGCGGTGGATGTTGTGCAGGTCGGCGTAGCCGCCGCCGGCGAAGGCGCGGAGCAGGTTCAGGGTCGCCGCCGACTGGTGGTAGGCGCGCAGCAGCCGCTGGGGGTCCGGCACGCGTTCGGCCGCCGTGAAACCCATGCCATTGATGATGTCGCCGCGGTAGCTCGGCAGGGTCTCGTCGCCGATCGTCTCCAGCGACGACGACCGCGGCTTGGCGAACTGGCCGGCGATGCGGCCGACCTTCACCACCGGCTTGCGGCCGGCGAAGGTCAGGACCACGGCCATCTGCAGGATCAGGCGGAAGGTGTCGCGGATGTTGTCGGTCGAGAATTCCTTGAAGCTCTCGGCGCAGTCGCCGCCCTGCAACAGAAAGGCCTCGCCCGCCTCGACCTGGGCCAGCTTGGACGTGAGGCGGCGGGCCTCGCCGGCGAAGACCAGCGGCGGCATGGCGCGCAGCTCGTCCTCGACGCGGGCGAGCGCCTCCGTGTCCGGATAGTCCGTCGGCATCTGCACGACGGGTTTCGATCTCCAGCTGTCGGGGGTCCAGCGCGTACTCATCGCGGCAAGATAGGCCGCCGCCCCTTCCGCGACAATGAACGGCTTGCCGCATGGCGTAGCCGTTCGGCCGCCTATCCCGTCGCGACGCTGCCCGGCTGCTGCTTGTCCTTCAGGGTGACCAGCTCCTCGGCCATGGTGGGGTGGACGGCGCAGGTCGCGTCCCACTGGGCCTTGGTGAGGCCCGCCTTCACGGCGATAGCCGCCAGCTGGATCATCTCGGGCGCCTCCGGCCCGACGATGTGGACGCCGACCACCTTCTGACTCTGGCCGTCCACCACCAGCTTCATCAGCATCCGCTCGTCGGAGCCGGTGAAGGCGTACTTCATCGGGCGGAACCGGGTGACGTAGACGTCGACCTCGCCGGGGCAGCTGTGCCGCGCCTCGCTTTCGGTCAGTCCGACCACGCCCACCGGCGGCTGGCTGAACACCCCGGTCGCCACCGCCTCGTAGTCGAAGGCGGTCGGGTTGTCGCGGTAGACGGTCTCGTGGAAGGCCACCGCCTCGCGGATGGCTACGGGGGTCAGGTTCATCCGGTCGGTGACGTCGCCGATGGCCCAGATGTTGTCGGCCGTCGTCTTCGAGAAGCCGTCGACCCTGATCGCGCCCTGCTCGTTCAGCTCGACGCCGGCCGTCTCGAGGCCGAGGCCCTTGACGTGCGGCACGCGGCCGGTGGCGAACATGACCACGTCGGTCTCGAGGCTCATGCCGTTGCCGAGGTGGTTGACGATTCCGGTCTCCGTCTTCTCCAGCGCGGTGTGCTGGCAGCCGAGGATGACCTTGATCCCGCGCTTCTCGATCTCGCCGGCGAGGTGGGCGCGGACGTCGTCGTCGAAGCCGCGCAGGATGTTGGGCCCGCGGTAGATCAGGGTGGTCTCGACGCCGAGTCCGGCGAAGATGCCGGCGAATTCCACTGCGATATAGCCGCCGCCGGCGATCAGGATGCGCTTCGGCAGCTCGGGCAGGTGGAACGCCTCTTCCGAGGTGATGGCATGCTCGATGCCGGGCAGATCCTCGGGCTTCCACGGACGGCCGCCGGTGGCGATCAGGATCTTCTCGGCGGTGATGGTCTGGTCCTTGCCGACGATCTCGACGGTGTGGGCGTCCTTCAGCACGGCCCGGCCGTGGATCAGGTCGACACCGGCCTTGCCGAGGTTGGCGGCGTAGATGCCCGACAGGCGGGCGATCTCGACATCCTTGGCCTCGAGGAACGTCGGCCAGTCGAACTTTGTCCCCTCGAAGGACCACCCGTAGCCCTCGGCGATCTCCAGCGCGTGGCTGACCTCCGACGCCATGACCATGAACTTCTTGGGCACGCAGCCCCGGATGACGCAGGTGCCGCCGACCCGGAACTCTTCTGCAATGGCGACGCGCTTGCCGCCCAGGGCCGTGAGACGGGCCGCCCGCACGCCGCCGGAGCCCGCGCCGATGACGAAGAGGTCGTAGTCGTAGTTTGCGGCCATACGGGTTCCCTCGGGGTCGGCTTGTCCGAACGGCGACCAGATAGGCAGCTTCGGCCCCGAAATCACCCTCTCCTCCGCAGACGCGATCCCACGACCTGTGATGGCGTCCGGCCGGGTTCGTTGACCGCGGCGCGAGAACGGCGTTACCTGCCGCGAGGCCCGGAGGAGGATTTCCCATGCTCGCGTTGGTGATGACAGGCGCCCTGCTCGCCACGCTGCTCCAGACGCAGGATCCGGCGGCGCAGGAGCCGGTGACGCTGGAGGACGTGACGGTCACCGGGCGACCGCTGGACGCCATGATCCGGAATTTCGTCTCCGAGGTGGCCGAGCCTAACCGCGGGCGCGGCCTCGCCCGATGGGACGACCAGATCTGTGTCGGCGTGGCCAACCTTCGGCCTGAAACGGCGCAATACCTGGCGGACCGCATCTCGACGGTGGCCGAGGATGTCGGCCTGGCCCCCGGCGCGCCGGGCTGCGCCCCGACGTTGCTGGTCGTGGCGACCGACGACGGCGAGGCGCTGGCGCGGTCGATGGTGGAGACGCGCCGCCGCGCCTTCCGGATGGGCGGGTCCGGCATGGACCGCGGCGGCCATGCGCTGGAGGACTTTGTCGAGACCGATCGACCGGTGCGCTGGTGGCAGATGGCCATGCCGGTCGATTCCGAGACCGGCCAGAGAGCCACCCGAATTGCGGGTGACTGCGAGGGCATGGCGTGCAGCGCCGCCGAGGGGAACGTCATGGCGTACGCGCCGACGATCGAGGTCTTCGCCGCCTCGCGGCTGCGCACCCAGATCGTCGATCGCCTGACGCGGACGATCGTGATCGTGGACGTCGACGACGTCGCCCACCTGTCGGTCGTGCAACTCGCCGACTACATCGCCATGGTGTCCTTGGCCCAGATCGACCCGGATGCCGACACCAGCGGCTACGCCTCGGTCCTGAACGTCTTCGACGATCCGACATCGGCTGCCGGGCTGATGGACTGGGACAGGGCCTATCTGGACGGTCTCTACGCCTCCGAGGGCAATGCGATCAGCCGCAGGGCCAACCGCCAGGAGATCGTCAGCGCGATCCATGACGCGCACGACCAACTGCGGGACCGGGAGCCGGCCGGCGAAGGGCCCGTCGGCGACGGCGGCGCGGGCCGCTGACGCCGCACGTCCCTCCTCAGGGGGTCAGCCGCTCGACCCCGCGGTCCGTCCCGATGATCGCCTCGTCGGCGAGGTCGAGGAACAGGCCGTGCTCGACCACGCCGGTGATCAGCTTGAGGTCGTCGGCCAGACGCGCCGGGTCGTGGATGGCGCCGCAGGCGGCGTCGTAGATCAGATTGCCCCCGTCGGTGCGCACCAGGCCCCGGTCGGCCGAGCGGACGCGGGCGGGCATGGCGATGTCGTGGTCGACCAGCACGTCGGCGATGCGGTTGGCGGTGGTCTTGTGGCCGAAGGCGACCACCTCGATGGGCAGGGCGAAGCGGCCCAGGGTGGTCACCACCTTGGCCGCGTCGGCGATGACGATGCAGCGGGTCGACGCCTCCCACACCAGCTTCTCGCGCAGCAGGGCCGCGCCGCCGCCCTTGATCAGGGCCAGCCCGGGTCCGACCTCGTCGGCCCCGTCGACCGTCAGGTCGAGGCGCGGCGTGTCCTCCAGCGTCGACAGCGGGAGGCCCAGCTCCCGTGCCAGCTCGGCGGTGGCCTCGGAGGTCGGCACGCAACGCAGGTCGGGCAGCTTGCGGGCCGCCAGCGCCTTCACGAACCACGCCGCGGTCGAGCCGGTCCCGAGGCCGACGGCCATGCCGGGCTCCACGCGTTCAGCCGCGGCCTCGCCGGCGCGGCGCTTCTGGTCGTCGGCGCTCATCCGCCCTTCCCTTTCTGGGCGGCCTTCTTCGCCCGCATGGTCTCCATGAACCGCGCCGCCCAGCCCGGTTTCGCCGTCTGCTGACCCCGCGCCAGGGCCAGATCGCCTGGCTCCACGTCGCGGGTGACCACCGAGCCGGACCCCACCATGGCCCCGGCGCCGATGCTCAACGGGGCGACCAGCGAGCTGTTCGAGCCGACGAAGGCGCCTTCGCCCACCGTCGTACGATGTTTGAAGAAGCCGTCGTAATTGCAGAAGATCGTGCCCGCGCCGATGTTCGCCTTGGCGCCCACCTCGCCGTCGCCGAGGTAGGCGAGGTGGTTGGCCTTGGCGCCCTTGCCCATGGCCACGTTCTTGACCTCGACGAAGTTGCCGACCTTGGCCCCCTCGCCCAGATCGGCGCCGGGACGCAGGCGGGCGTAGGGGCCGACTTCGGCGCCGCCGGCCACCCTCGCCCCCTCGATGTGGCTGAAGCTGCGGATGCGGGCGCCCGGCGCGATGCGCGCCCCCGGGCCGAAGACGACATAGGGCTCGATGGTCGTCCCGGCGCCGACCTCGGTGTCCCACGAGAAATGCACGGTGTCGGGGGCCGGCATGGTGACGCCGGCGGCGAGGAAGTCCTCGCGGCGGACCTTCTGGAACAGGGCCTCGGCCTGGGCCAGTTCGGCCTGGGCGTTGACCCCCATGACCGCGTCCTCGCCCGCGAAGACGGCGCGGGTCGGCTCACCCCGCCGGCGCGCCAGCTCGACCACGTCGGTCAGGTAGTATTCGCCCTTGGCGTTGTCGTTGCGGACTTCGGCGAGCAGTTCGAACAGCAGGCCGACGGGCGCGGCCATGACGCCCGAGTTGCAGGCGGTGATCTCGAGGACATCCGGCGAGGCCTCCTTCGCCTCGGTGATGGCCTCCAGTTCGTCGCCGTTCAGGATCAGCCGCCCGTAGGCGCCGGGGTCGCGCGCCTCGAAGCCGATCACGCGGACGCCCTCGCTGGCGGCGAACACCGGCTCGATGTCGGCGGCGCGCAGCAGCGGCACGTCGCCGTAGGTGATCACCACCTGGCCGCGGAAGTCGGCCAGGGCGCTCACCGCCGCACGGACGGCGTGGCCGGTGCCGAGCGGCGGATCCTGCACGGCGATGCAGTCCTCGCCCAGCCGCCGGGCCACGTGGGCGCGGACCTCGGGCGAGTGCGCGCCGACCACCACGACGACACGTTCGCAGCCCAGCGCCTCGGCGGCGTCGATGGCGTGGTCCAGCATGGCCCGGCCGCCGACGGGGTGGAGCACCTTGGGCAGCGGCGACTTCATCCGCGTGCCCTGGCCGGCGGCGAGGATGATGGCGGCCCTTGCTTCAGGGATCGGGCGCTCGGCTGTGCTGGTCATGAATCGGTCCGGCGGCTAGTCGTCCGGGGCGGTCTAGCCCATCGAGGCGGCCGACGGGAGATGCGGATGACGGTGCGGGACCTCGACGGCTGGACCATCGCCTTCGACCTGGACGGGACGCTGGTCGATTCGGCGCCCGATCTGATCGGGACCCTGAACCACCTGCTGGACGAGCACGGGCATCCGCCGGTTCCGCTGTCGTCCGCCCGTCATCTGGTGGGACACGGCGCGCGGGCGCTGCTGCGGCATGGCTTCGCCGAGGCCGGAGCCGTGTGGGACGAGGCCGCCGACCCCGGCCTGTTCGACCGCTTCATCGCCCACTACGTCGGACGCATCGCCGACGACAGCCGTCCCTTCGAGGGCGTGGTGGAGACGCTCGACGCGCTGGCCGGCCGCGGCGCGGTCCTCTGCGTCGCCACCAACAAGCGCAGCGACCTGGCGACGGCGCTGATCGACGCGCTCGAACTCGGCCGCCACTTCGCGGCGGTGGCCGGAGCCGACCGGGTGTCGGCCCGCAAGCCGGCCGCGGCGCATGTGGTCGAAGCGGTCCGCATGGCCGGCGGCGATCCGGCCCGGGCGGTGATGGTCGGCGACGCCTCGACCGACACCGGCAGCGCCCGTGCGGCCGGCGTGCCCTGCGTCGTCTGCAGCTTCGGCTACAACGATCTGCCGCCTCACGAGCTGGGCGGCGACCTCGTCATCGACGATTTCGCCGAGCTCATCGCGGCGGTGGAGCGGCTGTCGATCCGCACGCTCCTGCGCGAGCCCGCGATCTGACGCTTGCGCGTCCGCGGAGGTCGGGCTATGTCCGCGCCTCCCCGCCAGCGGGGCCCGTCAGGATGGATGCGTAGCTCAGCGGGAGAGCACCTCGTTCACACCGAGGGGGTCACAGGTTCAATCCCTGTCGCATCCACCATCCCCTTCCCGTCATTCTCCCGCCCCTCGCAGCCTCAGCGCCGCCGCGTCCGCATCGCGGGGGAACGCCGGAGACCGGCGGCGAAGGTCGGATGATCGGGCATCCCCTCGGGCAGTTCGACTCCGGCAGCCAGCCCTTCCGCCTCCGCAAGGAGCGCCTCGATCTCGCGGTCGGGGGCGCCCAGTTGGACAAGGCTCCGGATGCGGGCCCGCAGCAGGCGCAGCGCGGCCAGCGGATATCGCCCGGCCAGCCGTGAGACCCACAACGGCGCCTCCTCGTGCGCGCCCCGCAGTTCATCGCCGCGCGCCTCGACAAGAGCGGCGGCCTCGCGAAGCGCCGGCCAGTCCATCAGGAAGGACAGCGCCTTCATCGCATCCGGATGAGCCGCCGCCAGGGCGAAGGCCCGGTCCAGGGCGACGACATCCTCGAAGTCGGCCAGATGCGAGATCACAGTCCTCAGCAGGTCCGGCGAAAGCGTCTGTTCGAACAGACCCCAGCGGGCCGCGTCGGCCTCGGCGGCCTGCCCTTCGGCGTCCAGCACCGCGATCTCGGCCTCGAGCCAGGCGGGGTCAGCCAGGGCCGTCGCCTCCGCGCGGCGAAGCCAGCCCGACCCCGCCCTCGCCCCGCTGCGGGCCGCGTCGAGCGCCGCCCGGGCCTCCGCCGGTCGGCCGGCGGTCGCCAGACGGCGGGCGATCTCGACCTGCGTCGCGGGCCTGCGTCGCTCATCATCGGGTATCGTGGCGATCCAGGCGTCGAGATCGCCCGTGCGCTCGGCCAGTCGGCGCACCACCACCGCGATGCGCCCGGTCGGGCGGGGACGGCCGTGGGTCAGATCGGCGAGCAGACGCCGCGCCAGCGCGGGGTCGAGGACCTCCGCCGCGCCGCCGACCCACGCCGCCCACGGGTCCAGCCGGGTGGACAGGGCCTCGCCGAGAGCTTCCCCGGCGATGTCGGGCCCGGCCCGGGACGCCAGGTCGGCCAGGTCGGCGGCCGCGGCCTCGAACATGGCGGGCAGTTCGCCCCTGGCGTCGCTGACCCGACGGACCAGCCCGGGATAGAGGTCGAACCAGGCGATCAGCCGGTCGAGGCCAAGCCGCGCATCAAGCGGCGCCAGTCGCTCGAGGATGATTCTTCGCACCGCGACGAGGTCGCCCAGCAGGGCCGGACGTTTGCGCCACGAGACCCGGCTTTGACTCCCGGCCAGCGAGGTCAGCCGCTTGTCGATCTCGAAGGCGAGGTCGGCCGCCCCGAGTTCGGCGGCCAGCTCCATCCGCAGGCGGCGTTTCAGATTCGCGTCCCCGCCCGCAGCCTCCATCAGCAGCGCGGCCAGCCGATCGGCCCCCAGCGTCGCCAGATTGGCGGCCGAGACCGTCTTCTTTCCCGTCGCCGCGCGCCTGGCCATGCCTCCGTAGAACCCGGATGGCGGCGCGCGCGCAATCCCCCCGGTCAGTCCCCGAGGGCGGCCATCTGCGCCGGCGCAAGGCGAACGATGACATCGTCCACCTGAACGCCGCCGCGGTCGATGACCAGGTTCTGGTAGTTGCGCTGGCCGTCCTGGGTCTCGGCCTGCACGTCCTCGACCTCGACCCGGAACTGGCGGCGCAGGTAGGTGGCCAGCTCGCCGGCGGTCACCAGCCGGTCGCCGTCGGCATCCGCCTCGCCGGTCATTCCCGCGCGCACGAAGTGGGACAGGTAGCCGCCGGCCTGGAACTTGTCGGCCACGGCGCTGGTCAGGTCCTCCTCGGAACTGAACACGCCCATGACGCCGGGCTGGTCGACGACGTTGCGCGCGAAACCGCCTGAGAAGCAGGCGTCGACGACCAGCAGGGAAAGCCGGGTGTCGAGAGTGTCGAACAGGCGGGCCAGCTCCACGTCGTCGATGTCGCCGTCGAACAGGGCCAGAGTCTCGGCCTTGCCGTCGGGCTCGAGGCCGCTGACCTCGGTCGGCTGCTGGTCGCCGTGTCCCGAGAAGAAGAACAGGAACATGTCGTCCGGGCCCGCCTCGGCGGCGATCCGGCGGAAGGCGTCGCGCACGCCCTCGACCGTGGCCTCGGCGTTGGTCAGCACCACGCTGGCGTCGTTGAGGGAGCCGTCGCGACGGAGCTCCTCGGCCAGTTTCCGCGCATCTTCATCCGTATACGGCAGGTCGTTGGCGCGACCGCCGTAGTCGGAGACGCCGACCATCAGGGCGAAGACCCGCGCCCCGCCGGAGACGGCGGCCTGGCGCGGCGGCTCTTGTCCCGCCTCCACGCTGAACCGGTAGGACCCGGTCTCGCCGGGGCGATAGGAGGTGACCAGCACCTCGTATTCGCCGTCCTCGGTGAGAACGAGCTGTTGCCGGCTGTCGGTCCCGTCCTCGCCGTCGTCATTGTCGAACTGCTCGCCCGACGGCGTTCGCAGCATGGTGTAGGCGTCGAAGGCGGACGAGGTCAGCTCAACCGACACCCGCTCGCCCCGCCGGCCGGTGAAGCGCCAGGTGTCGACATATTCCCCGCTGTCCAGCGTCTCGTCGCCGGCGGCGAGGCTGCCCGCGACCGTCTGGCCGACCGCCAGCGTCCCGCCCGACGAGGGTTGTCCGGACGCGATTTCCGACGGGCGCCGCACACCGGGCGCGCCGGCGTCCGCCAGAACGGAGAGTCGGTAGGCGCCGCTCTCGCCCGGCTCATAGCTGGTCGCCGCGACCGTGTATTCGCCGTCCGCAGGGAGGGTGACGCGCAGGCGGCTGTCGCGGGATCCGGCCTCGGCGTCGTCGTCGTTGAAGTCGGAAAAGCCGCCCGGTCCGGAAACCGCGACATAGGCGTCGAAGGCGGTCGAGGCGAGCCGGATGTCGAGCTGCTGACCGCGACGACCGCTCAGGGTCCAGGTGTCGACATACTCGCCGCTGTCCAGCCGCTCGTCGCCGCGGGCGAGGTCGCCGGCAACGGTCTGCCCGACCGCCAGCGACCCTCCCGGACGCGCCGGAGCGCGCGGTTCGTCGGTGGTCCCCCCACCCGAGACCAGCGTCAGGCGGTAGCCGCCGGTCTCGCCCGGCGCATAGCTGGTGGCGCCGACCTCGACCTCGCCGTCCGCGGGGGCGGTGAAGCGGATGCGGCTGTCGCGGGAGCCGCGCGCCGCCGGGTCGTCGTCATTGTCCTCCTGCAGGCCGCCCGGCCCGCGCACCAGCAGATACGGGTCGAACACCGTCGACGTCAGGCTGACCTCGTAGGTCTGGCCCCGACGTACCGGAAAGGTCCAGCGGTCGTTGAATTCGCCAGACGTCAGCATGTCGTCGCCCCGGCGAAGTTCCCCGGTCACCGTCTGGCCCGGGCGAAGCTGGCCGTGGCCGCCGGGCGCCGCCGCGCTCGCCCCGACCGCCGGCGTATCCGTCGAAGGACTGGCCACCTGGGCGACGACCGGTGCGGCGACCAGCGTCAGGGCGGTGGTCGCGACGAGAAGCCTTCTGAACATGCTGTCCCCCCTCTGTTCCGGCGCAGCTTAGCCGACTGCGCCGGCTTGTCAGCCACGCCGGCGGCGGCGTCAGGTATCGAAGGGCCCCGGTTCCGCCTTGTTCGACGGGCACAAGCCCCGCCCTTCGCCCGCCTCCCCGGCTGGCGCGCGCCGCGTCGGCGCCCTACGGACCACTCCATGCCCTTCCCCGCCAGTCATCCCGCGCTCGACCGCGCCCTTTCCGATCGCGGTTACGCTGAGCCCACGCCCGTGCAGGCGGCTGTGCTGGAGGCGGAAGCGGGCCGCGACCTGCTGGTCAGCGCCCAGACCGGCTCGGGCAAGACGGTGGCCTTCGGCCTGGCGCTGGCGCCGACCCTGCTGGGCGAGGCCGAGCGATTCGAGGACAACGCCAGTCCGGTCGCCCTGGTGATCGCCCCGACCCGGGAACTGGCCCTGCAGGTCTCGAAGGAGCTGGAGTGGCTGTACGCCAACACCGGCGCGCGCATCGCCACCTGCGTCGGCGGCATGGACCCGCGAGCCGAGCGCCGGGTGCTGGACCGGGGCGCCGCCATCGTGGTCGGCACACCGGGCCGCCTGAAGGACCATATCGAGCGCGACGCGCTGGACCTGTCGCAGCTGAAGGCCGTGGTGCTCGATGAGGCCGACGAGATGCTCGACATGGGCTTCTCCGAGGACCTGACCTTCATCCTCGACCAGGCGCCGCAGGAGCGGCGGACGCTGCTGTTCTCGGCCACCATCGCCCGGGACATCGCCGAACTGGCCAAGACGTACCAGCGCGACGCCCTGCGCATCGACACCACCTCGAAGAACGTCGCCCACGGCGACATCGAGTACCGCGCCATCCGCGTCGCCCCGCACGAGGTCGAGCATGGGGTGGTCAACGTGCTCCGTTATTTCGAGAGCCCTGGCGCGCTGGTGTTCGCCAACACGCGCGAGCGGGTGAAGCACCTGACGGCGTCCCTGCGCGAACGCGGCTTCTCGGTCGTCGGCCTGTCCGGCGAGCTGACCCAGTCGCTGCGGTCGGAGGCGCTGCAGGCGCTGCGCGACGGCCATGCGCGGGTCTGCGTGGCGACCGACGTTGCGGCGCGCGGTCTGGACCTGCCCGACCTCGGGCTGGTCATCCACGCCGAGATTCCCGTCAACAAGGCGACCCTGCTGCACCGTTCGGGCCGCACCGGCCGGGCCGGCAAGAAGGGCACCTCGGTGCTGATGGTCACCCACACCCGCCGCCGCAAGGTCGAGCTGATGCTGCAGTCCGCCTCGATCAAGGCGGAGTGGTCGGGCCCGCCGTCGGCGGACGCGATCCGGGCCAAGGACCAGGAGCGGATGCTGACCGATCCGGTGCTGATGGCGCCGGCCGACGACGAGGCGCTGGAGCTAGGCCGCCAGCTGCTGGAGCGGACCTCGCCCGAGCACGTCGCGGCGGCCCTGATCCGGCTCTATCGCGAAAAGCTGCCGCCGCCCGAGGACGTCCATGACGACGAGCGCATGGCCCGCGCCCAAGCCAACGGCCGCAACGAGCGCGGCCAGAAGGACGGCCCGCTGACGGACTTCGCCCGCGGCGGCGAGATGAGCTGGTTCCGGGTCAATATCGGGCGCGACAAGAACGCCGACCCGAAATGGCTGCTGCCGCTGATCTGCCGTCTGGGCCATGTCACCAAGCGCGACGTCGGCTCGATCAAGATCTTCGAGCGCGAGACCAAGTTCGAAATCACCCGGGAGGCGGAGGCCAAGTTCCGCGCCGCCCTGGCCCAGCCGAACGACGAGGGCGTGAGCATCGGCGACGCCGTGGCCCCGGCGCCGGGCGAGAAGAGCCTGCGCAAATGGGACAAGCCGGCGGGCGACCGCCCCGAGCGCGGCGACAAGCCGTTCCGCAAGCCCCGCGCCGACGGCGAGGCGCCCCGGAAGCCCTGGAAGGCTCGCGAGGAGGGCGACGCCCCGAAGAAGCCGTGGACTCCGCGTCCGGATCGCGAGGCGCCCGCCGCCGACGCCGGCGAAGGCAAGCCGAAATGGGTCAAGCGGACCAAGGACGCGCCGACGCCGCCCGGAAAGAAGCCGTGGGTCGAAAAGCCGAAGGCGAAGAAGCCGTGGACGTCGCGTACCGAGGCCGCGCCCGCCGGCGACCGCCCGTGGACCGGCAAGCCGAAGCCCGGCTTCAAGCCGAAGGCGGGCGGCAAGCCTTTCAAGGGCAAGCCGCGCGGCTGATCAGGCGGCGGCCGCGACCGGCGCCTTCAGGGCCGCGTGGAGGCCGGGCCGGGCGTCGCGGTAGTCGAGCCGCCCGCCGAGCTGGCCGACCAGGCTGCCGATCATCATCGACCCGAATCCCTCGCCGACCTTGTGGCCGCCCTTGCCCGCGTCCTCGACGACCAGACGAAGGATCGATTCCTCCTCCTCGAGGCAGACGCGGATCGGCCCGGGCCGGCCTTCGTAGGCGTACTTCTGTGCGTTGATGATCAGCTCGGTCAGGATCAGCCCCAGCGTCACGGCCCGGCCCGCCTCGACCCGGACCGGCGCCAGTTCCGAATCGAGCTGGGCGCTCCAGTCGGCTCCCATCGAGGCGCCGAGGTCGTCGATCAGTTCGGAGAAGTAGCGCTCCAGATCGACCGACGATCCGGCTTCCGCCCGATACAGCCGGCTGTGCACCATCGACACCGCGCGCACCCGTCGGCGGGCCTCCAGCAGCTCCGTCTGCGCCCCGGGCTCCGCCTGGCGGGCCTGCAGGCCGAGGAACGACGACACCAGCGTCAGGCTGTTCTGGACCCGGTGATTGACCTCGCGGATGAGGTACTCCTGCTGCTCGAGGCGCAACTCCCGCTCGCTCAGCGACGCCGCCAGGGACCGGTTCAGATCGCGCAGCTGGGCGACAGCGGCGACGTCCATCAGCGCGTCGCGCAGGCGCATGGCCGATTCGATCTGCGACGCGCTCCACCGACGCGAACGCCCGCTGACCGTCTGCGACCACGCTTCGAAGGAGGCCCGGGGCGTCAGCTGTCCCGCGGGGCCGCTCTTGACCGCCGTCATCGGATTGCCGGCCCAGCGGACCGTCTCGACGATCTCGGCGCGGAACCACAGCAGCGTCGTCGGTTGTTCGCCCTGCAGGTGCACGCCGAGGAGACCGCTGGCCTCCGTCCGCCAAGCCTCGGCGTCGGGGAAGCGGGTCGACAGCGCATGGGTCGCGAGCGGGCGCAAGCCAGGTTGCTCCGCCACCCACCCGGCCAGCCGGCGCACCGCGCTCTCGGGCGGCATCACCCCGAGGCGGAAGACGCCGCGCGCGCCGACGAGCGCCAGCCCGTCCGCGTCGACGAGCTCGAGCAGATCGCGACCGCGGTCCGCCAGCGCCGCCTCGAGCGGCATGTCCGCAGGCAGGCGTCCGATCAGTTCTTCCTCCAGCTGCCGCTGGCGCATCCGGCTCCGGTAGAGTTCGGCCTCGCCCTTGGCCTTGATCTGCCGCGCCATCGAGCGGGCGAGGTTGGTCGCGGCGGTGCGCAGCTCGAACGGCAGCAGCTGGGGACGGGAGCTGTGGCAGGCGACCAGTCCCCACAGCTCGCCGTCGACGATGATCGACACGGAGGCCGAGGCCCGGACGCCCATGTTGCGGAGATACTGCAGGTGGACCGGCGACACGCTTCGCAGGCCGCAGTCGCTGAGGTCGAGGGGCGCGTCCGCGGCCGGCCGGATCGGCTCCGGCTCATAGCGGCTGTCCGGAATCACCCGCACCGGATTGCGCAGGTACAGGGCGCGGGCCTGCCGGGGGATGTCGGTGGCCGGGAAGTGATGGTTCTGGAAGGAGTCGACTTCGGGCGAGCGGGACTCCGCCACCACCTGGCCGGCCTCGTCCTCCAGAAACCGATAGATCATGATGCGGTCGAAACCGGTGAGCGCCCGGAACGCCTCCGCGGCGCGGTCGCATACGGCCCGGACTGTGGTCGCCCGTTCGAGCGTCGCGCTGGCCGCGTCTAGGCGGCTGATCAGCTCGACGCCGAGCTGCGCGGCCTGCGAGCTCTGCTCCACCTCGACGATCAGGCCGGCCTCGCCCGGGCGAACGATGACGTCGTAGTCGAGGCCGTTGGCGCCTCGCCAGCGACCGGCGAAACCCTCTGCGTCGACGCTGGCGACGGCCTTGAGGCGGGACGCGATGCGCTCGCCCAGCAGGTCCTCGGCCGACCGGCCGATCCACGACGCTCGACCGGTGACCGACTCCATCCTTCCGGCCTCCCGCACGATCGCGAGGTCCCTCCGGTCGAGCAGGACGAGCAGCCCGTGCGGCTGGATCGCTTCGGGAATATGGATGGGCTCGCGATCGCAGTCGGCGAGGTCGATGCGCGCGGTGGCGCGGGCGTCTGTCATGCGGCGGACTCGGTCAGGCGGTTGGGGGCCAGCAAGGCAGAGGCCCGCGTAAAAGCGTCCCGCCCGCCCTTGAGGACGTCCGCCTGCAGCGCCCGGCCCGACGCGCACGCGGATTCCATCGCGGTCACGAACGCACACCAGCGCTCTCCGGTTGCATCCCCCCATGGATCGAGGAAGCCGAGACCGGTCAGCGGGACGCCGTCCTTCGCCAGCCCTCGCCTTATCACGCGTCCGCCCAGCATCGACCCCTCGGCCACGTACAGCCAGCCGAGGGCCTCGCCGAGGGTCGGCGCCGCGGAACCGCTCTCGCGCCGCTCCGGCTCGCCGCCGAGCAGCTCGAGGTCCGCCTGCATCTCCGG
The DNA here is from genome assembly GCA_023424215.1 of Pseudomonadota bacterium. Taxonomy (GTDB): domain Bacteria; phylum Pseudomonadota; class Alphaproteobacteria; order Caulobacterales; family Caulobacteraceae; genus Brevundimonas. Next base: position 11,799 of record JAFAEC010000003.1, on the reverse strand, counting down.
CGTGCGGCGGCGCAGGGCGAATCCGCCGTCGTCCAGCGCGTCGCGCCACGGCTCGACGGCCGTCTCGACGCAGTGGTGAAAGTCGAGGAACCGCGCCACCATGGCGGGCCGCGAGTCTGTCTCCCGCAGGCGGGATTCGATGCACGACTCCGCCTCGATGTCGCGATGGAGGTCGGCCGTCGCGAGGCGGAGGGCATTGAGAACGGGGGAGGTCTTCACTGGCCAAGCCTAGCATTCCGACCGACGATGTCACCCTCAGGGGCCCGGCATTGATCTGGAGGTGTAACCGTTTACGGTGCCCGGAAGGCACAAGCGGCGGGCAGGAAACATGGCGGACGTCCGGCTGACCGGCGTGAGCAAGCGGTTCGGGACGACCGAGGTCCTGAGAGGCATCGACCTCGATATCGCGGACGGCGAGTTCGTGGTGTTCGTCGGCCCGTCGGGGTGCGGCAAGTCCACGCTGCTGCGGACCATAGCGGGACTGGAGGAGGCATCCGGCGGCGAGATCGCCATCGGCGGTCGGACCGTCAACGATCTGTCGCCCTCGGACCGCGGCGTGGCCATGGTGTTCCAGTCCTACGCCCTCTACCCGCACATGAGCGTGTACGAGAACATGGCCTTCGGGCTGAAGCTGGCCAAGGCGGACAAGAGCGAGATCGATCGCCGCGTCCGGGCCGCGGCGGAGACGCTCAACATCTCAGACTACCTCGAGCGGAAGCCGAAAGCCCTGTCCGGCGGGCAGCGACAGCGGGTGGCGATCGGCCGGGCGATCGTGCGCGAGCCCGAGGTCTTCCTGTTCGACGAGCCGCTGTCGAACCTCGACGCCGCCTTGCGGGTGCGCATGCGCTACGAGTTCGCGGCCCTGCACGAGCGGCTGAAGACGACGATGATCTATGTGACCCACGACCAGGTCGAGGCGATGACGCTGGCCGACCGCATCGTCGTGCTGAACGGCGGGCGCATCGAGCAGGTCGGACGGCCGATGGAGCTCTACGAGCGGCCGCGCAACCTGTTCGTCGCCGAATTCATCGGCAGTCCGAAGATGAACCTGATCCCCGGCGAGATCGTAGAGTGCGGCGAGCAACAGGCTAGGGTCCGGACGGCGGCGGGCGACGTCGTGACCGTGGCGGTCGACGCCTCGGAAGCGAAAGCGGGCGATCCGGCGACCGTCGGCGTGCGGCCGGAGCATCTGGCCGACGAAGCCGAGGGCGGGATCGCCAGCCGGGTGACCTTCGCCGAGACCTTGGGACACGCCACCTTCGCCTACGCCGAGTACGGCGGGGCGCCCCTGACGGTGCAGCTGTCCGGCGATCGGCGCCCCCGCGCCGGCGATACCTTGCGGCTGGGAATCCCGCCGCAGCATACGCATCTGTTCAACGCCCGGGGCGAAGCCTTCGCACGACCCTGACGGGCTTTTTGTTGCATCGCACAAGCCGCAGGCCGTAGATGGCGCGATGCCCTCCCCGGCCGAACTGACTGTCGACCTGTCGGCCCTCGCCGCGAACTTCCGCGCGCTCGAGGCCATCGGCGGGGCTCCCGTGCATCCTGTGGTCAAGGCGGACAGCTATGGTCTCGGCGCGGTCTCCTGCGCCCGGCGACTGATGACCGAGGGTGCGCGGACCTTCTTCGTGGCGCGGACGAGCGAGGGCGAGGCGCTCCGACGGGCGCTGGGCGACGAGCCGACGATCTATGTGCTGGACGGCTGCGTCACGGGGCGCGCCGGACGGCTGCGGACGGCAGGACTGCGGCCGGTGCTGAACACAGCGGCCCAGTTGTCCGACTGGCGCGAAGCCGGCGGGGGCCCCTGCGGCCTGCAGATCGACACCGGCATGAACCGGCTGGGCTTTCGCCCCGAGGCGGCGCCGACGCCGTTCGAGGGGCTGGAGCTGGTGCTCAGCCATCTGTCCTGCGCCGATGATCCCTCCGAGCCGATGAACGCCCGCCAGCGCGACGCCTTCGCCGCGGCGGCGCAGCGGTACCCGGGCGTGGTGCGGTCCTTCGCCAACTCCGGCGGCGTCTTCCTTGGGCCGGACTACGCCTTCGACGCGCTGCGGCCCGGCATCTGCCTGTACGGCGGCGGGCCTGAGGGACGGCCCGACCCGCGGATCCTGCCGGTGGCGACCTTGACGGCCGAGGTGCTGCAGGTGCGGGACGTGCCGGCGGGCGAGACGGTCGGCTATTCGCGGACCTTCACCGCGGCGCGGCCGAGTCGCATCGCCACCTGCGCGGCCGGCTACGCCGACGGGGTTCTGCGCAGCTACAGCCCGGAGGGCCGGGCCTTCGTCGCCGGGGAGCTGCGGCCCATCGTCGGGCGGGTGTCGATGGACGCCTGCGCCGTCGACGTGACCGGGCTGGAGGTCGTGGTCGGCGACCGGATTGAACTGTTCGGGGCGAACCGGCCGATCGACGAGGCGGCGTCGGCGGCGGGCACCATCGCCTACGAACTGCTCAGCGCCATCACCGCGCGGGTGCCGCGCCTCTATCGCGACTGACGGGCGTCCTTCGCGACCTCGCCGCCCTTGACCACCACGGCCACGTCCTCAAGCGTCCGCACGTCCGCCAGCGGGTCGCCCGCGACGGCGATGAGGTCGCCGTAGCGGCCGACGGCCAGCGCGCCGACGTCGCCCTCCATGCCCAGCGCCTGCGCCGCGTTCCAGGTGGCGGCGCGGATCGCCTCGGCCGGGCTCATGCCGTACTCGACCATGACCGCGAACTGGCGCGCGTTGCGGCCGTGCGGATAGATGGCGGCGTCGGAGCCGAACACCATCCGCGCCCCGGCCGCGTGGGCCCGGCGGAAGTTGTCGCGCTGGATCTGGGCGATCTCCCGGTCCTTGCGCAGATTGTCCTCGGTGACGCCGAACTCGGTGCCGGTCTCCTGGGTGAAGTCGGTGTTGAAGATGTCCATCGACAGCCAGGTCCCGCGCTCGACCGCGAGGCGCACCCCCTCGGCGTCGATCATCGAGGCATGCTCGATGGTGTCGATGCCGGCGCGGATGGCGTCGCGGATGCCGTCGGCGCCGTGGGCGTGGGCGGCGACCCGCAGGCCCCACATGTGCGCCTCGTCGGCGGCGGCCTTCAGCTCCTCGAAGCTGAGCTGCTGCTGACCGGGCTCGGTGTTGCGCGAGAAGACGCCGCCGGTGGCGCAGATCTTGATCACCCGCGCCCCGTATTTGCGCACCTCGCGAACCACCCGGCGCATGGCCTCGGGGCCGTCGGCGACGAAGTCGCTGGTCCGCCGCATCGAATAGGGAAAGCCGGTCTCGTCGCAGTGGCCGCCGGTGGCGCCGATGTAGGTCCCTGACGGAACGATGCGCGGGCCCTGGACGAAGCCGCCGTCGATGGCCTGCATCAGGGCCACGTCGGCGAAGGCGGGGCCGCCGAGATTGCGCACCGTGGTGAAGCCGGCGTCGAGGTTGGCGCGGGCGTGCGGAACCTGGAGGATCGGTCCGAAATCGTCGGCGTAGTCGAGCTCGCGCCATCCCGAGACGTAGGGGGTCGAGGCGAGATGGACATGCATGTCGATCAGCCCGGGCAGCAGGGTCAGGCCCGGCAGGTCGAGGCGTTCGGCGTCGGGCGCCAAGGCCGCGGGCGCGGCGGTCCCCACGGAAACGATGCGGCCGTCGACGACGACCACCACGGGGTTGTCGACGTAGCGGCCGCGCTCGACATCGACCATGCGGTCGGCGGTGACCACGAGGGTGTCGGCAGCCGCCGGGACGGCGAGTCCGCAGGTCACGACGAGGGCGGCGGCCGCGACGGCCAGACGGTGCAGCATGGAAATTCTCCTGACGCGGCCAAGCTGGCATGCCGACGGCCCGCGGCGCAACGGCAGCGAGCCCTGAGAAGGCCGATGGGGCTACGTCAGATTCGGTCGTAGGGCGCCGGGCGCCCCCTGCCCTGCCCGGCCGGAGTGATGTAAGCCGCACGGCATGGCTCGGGATGGCGCGATCTATGTCTGTCAGTCTTGCGGCGCGGTGCACGGAAAGTGGGCCGGCCAGTGCGGCGCGTGCGGGCAATGGAACAGCATCGTCGAGGAGAGCCGATCGGCGCCTCCGGGCGCGCTGAAGCCTGCGGCGAGCAGCCGGGCGCGCGGGGTGCAGTTCGAAACCCTGCAGTCCGACACGCCCGAGCCGCCGCGGATCATCACCGGCGTCGGCGAGTTCGACCGCGTATGCGGTGGCGGCGTGGTGCCAGGATCCGCCATCCTGCTGGGCGGCGACCCGGGCGTCGGCAAGTCGACCCTGCTTCTCGAAGTCACGGCCAAGGCCGCCCTACGCGGCGCCTCGGTCGCCTACATCTCGGGCGAGGAGGCGGTGGAGCAGATCCGCGCCAGGGCGAAGCGGATGGGTCTGGCCTCGGCGCCGGTCAACCTCGCCTCGGCCACGGCCCTGCGCGAGATCGTCGGCACGCTGAAGCGCGAGAAGTTCGACATCGTCATCATCGACTCGATCCAGACCCTGTGGAGCGACGCCCACGAGGCCGGGCCGGGTTCGGTCACCCAGGTCCGGGCCTGCGCCGGCGAATTGGTGCGGCTGGCCAAGGCGCAGGGCGTGGCCGTGGTGCTGGTCGGCCATGTCACCAAGGACGGCCAGATCGCCGGGCCGCGCGTGGTCGAGCACATGGTCGACGCGGTGCTCAGCTTCGAGGGCGAGCGCGGCTATCCGTTCCGCATCCTGCGCGCCGGCAAGAACCGGTTCGGGGCCACGGACGAGATCGGCGTCTTCGAAATGGGCGACGCCGGTCTGCGCGAGGTGGCCAATCCGTCGGCCCTGTTCCTCGGCGAGAGCACCGAGCGGGCGCCGGGTTCGGCGGTGTTCGCCGGCATCGAGGGTTCCCGGCCGGTGCTGGTCGAGGTGCAGGCGCTGGTCGCCCCCTCAGCCTATGGCACGCCGCGCCGGGCGGTGGTCGGCTGGGATTCCGGCCGGCTGGCCATGGTGCTGGCGGTGCTGGAGGCGCGTTGCGGCCTCGGGTTCGGCGACCGGGACGTCTACCTCAACGTCGCCGGCGGGCTGCGCATCAACGAGCCGGCGGCGGACCTGGCGGCGGCCGCCGCTCTGATCAGCTCGGCCACCGACATGCCCCTGCCGCAGGGCTGCGTGGTGTTCGGCGAGATCAGCCTGTCGGGCGAGGTGCGCGCCGTCGGCCGGGCCGAGGCCCGCCTGCGCGAGGCCGCCAAGCTGGGCTTCGACCATGCCCTGTCGCCGCCGCTGACGGTGAAGGACAAGGGCGTGCGCCTGACCCCGGTGGCCCGCCTCGGCGAGGCGGTCGAACGAATCTCGGAAAGCCGCTACTAGTCCCGGCGTAGCTGCAGCCGAGCCCGCATGACCGGATTCGACGTCATCGCCATCCTGGTCATCCTCTTCTCGGCGGCCGCCGGGTGGGTGCGCGGAGCGACGCGCGAACTCATCACCCTGCTCAGCTTCGTTCTGGCGGCCTTCGTGGCGCTGGTGGCCCTGCCGCTGACCGCGCCGGTCGGACGCGGCCTGGTCGATCCGGACTGGGGCGGGACCATCCTGGCGGCCATCGTCTCCTTCCTGCTGATCTATTTCGGCATACGCATCTTCGGATCCGTCCTGTCGCGGCGGGCGCAGGCGCACCCCCGGCTGGGCGGGGTCGACCGCTTTCTCGGCGTCTTCGTCGGCGCGGCCCGGGCGCTGGTGCTGCTGGGGGCGATCCATCTGGTGGTGGTGGCGGCCATGCCCGGCGAGAATACCCCGCGCTGGCTGTCCGAGGCGGCGCTCCGGCCCGTCACGGCGGGCGCGGCGCGGCTCATCCAGATCGTCCTGCCGGGCATCGGCCGGGGCGCCGACGCCCTCACGCCGGTGGTCGCTTCATCCGTGAGCGAAGGGTTTTCCGACGACCAAGCCTTGCCCCCGCCGCAAAGTGACAATACTTCGCGGACGCCCGCCGCCCGCTGATTTTTCCTCGCGTCATCGGAGTCTTCGATGAGCCGCCTCGAGCATTGCATCGCCGAACCGGTCGTCCACCGGGAGCATTTCCGGGACGTCGACGACGATCGTCCGCGACTCGAATGCGGCGTCTGCGGCGTCTGGGGCGCCGAGCCCGACGCCGGCTCCGCCATCGTGGCCCTGGGTCTGCACGCCCTGCAGCATCGCGGCCAGGAAGCCTGCGGGATCGCCAGCGTGCATGAGGCGCGCTTCTACACCGAACGGCACATGGGTCTGGTCGGCGAGGCCTTCGGCGGCTCGGACCTGTCGCGCCGCATGCCGGGCTCCGCGGCCGTGGGCCACACCCGCTACTCCACCGCCGGGGGCAGCTTCCTGCGCAACATCCAGCCGATGTTCGCCGACCTGGACCAGGGCGGCATCGCCATCGCCCACAATGGCAACCTGACCAATTTCAAGTATCTGCACAGCCAACTTGTCTCGGAAGGCGCGATCTTCCAGTCGACCTCCGACTCCGAGGTCATCCTTCACCTGATCGCCCGCAGCCGGAAGGCGAAGATCGTCGACCGCTTCATCGACGCCATCGGCCGCATCGAGGGCGGCTACGCCCTCGTCTGCGCCACCCGCTCCAAGCTGATCGGCGCCCGCGACCCGCTGGGCATCCGGCCGCTGGTGCTGGGCCGGCTTGGCGACGCCTGGGTGCTGGCCTCGGAGACCTGCGCGCTGGACACGATCGGCGCGGAGTTCGTCCGTGACGTGGAGAACGGCGAGGTGGTGGTCATCGACCATGACGGCCTGCGCTCGGAGAAGCCCTTCCCGCAGAAGGCCGCCCGACCCTGCCTGTTCGAATACGTCTACTTCTCCCGCCCGGACAGCATCCTCGACGGCAAGTCGGTCTACGAGGTGCGCAAGCGCATGGGCCGCCAGCTGGCGCGCGAGCATGCGGTCGAGGCCGACGTGGTCGTGCCGGTGCCGGATTCCGGCGTGCCGGCGGCGCTGGGCTACGCCCAGGAGAGCGGCATCCCCTACGAGATGGGCATCATCCGCAGCCACTATCTGGGCCGCACCTTCATCCAGCCCAGCCAGGGCGCCCGCCAGAAGGGGGTGCGCATGAAGCACAGCCCGAACAAGGCGGTGCTGGCGGGCAAGCGGGTGGTGCTGATCGACGACTCGATCGTGCGCGGCACCACCTCGGTGAAGCTGGTGCGGGCGGTGCGCGCGGCCGGCGCGGCCGAGGTGCACCTCCGCTCGGCCTCCCCGCCGATCCTGTACCCGGACTTCTACGGCATCGACATGCCCGAGCGGGACCAGTTGATCGCCGCCAACAAGTCGCTGGAGGAGATGCGGGCCTACCTCGAGGTCGACTCGCTGGGCTTCCTCTCGGTCGATGGCCTGTACGGCGCCCTCGAGGCGGGTCCGCGGGATCCGGTCAATCCGCAGTTCACGGACCACTACTTCACCGGGGAGTATCCCACCCGCCTGCTGGACCGGGAGATCGAACAAGGCGGCCGGCAGGAGGCGAACCGGCAACTTTCGCTCCTGGTGAGCGCTTAAGCGCTCATGGTCCAGCTCGGCTACTTCACGATCGACACCCAGGACATCGACAAGGCGCGCGCCTTCTACGGCGCCCTGTTCGGCTGGCGCTTCGACGAGGCCCAGTCGCATACAGCCTACGCCCACGTAGCCGACACCCAGCCGCCCTTCGGCTTCGTCAAGGTCGAGCGGCCGAAGAACAACGAGCACCTGTACTTCCGCGTCGACGACGTCGACGCCCTGTGCGAGCGGGTGGCGGAGCTGGGCGGCAAGGCGGCGGTGCCGTCGGACGGCCGGTCGGGGCGAACCGCGGTGGTCGAGGACGACCAGGGCGTCAGCTTCAGCCTGTGGCAACCCGCCCCCGGTTTCTGATCCCTCCCGCCTTCCGGCCCGACCCGCGCCGCGCTATCCGCGCGGCATGACCGACCTCCCCCTCAAGGACCGCATCGCCCTCGTCGTCGGGGCCTCGCGCGGCATCGGCTACGAGAGCGCCCTGGCGCTGGCGAAGGCCGGCGCGCACGTGATCGCCACGGGCCGCACCGAGGGCGGGCTGGAGGAGCTGGACGACGCCATCTTCGCGGCGACCGGTCGGCACGCCACCCTGATCCCGTTCGACCTCGTCGACGGCGGCGCCATCGACCGCCTGGGCGGAGCCATCTACGAGCGCTTCGGCCGGCTCGACATCTGGGTGCAGGCGGCGGCGACGCTGGGCGCCGAGGGCCTGTCGCCAGTGTCGCACGCCGATCCGCGCCAGTTCGCCAAGGTGGAGCGGACCAACTTCACCGCCGTCTACCGCCTGATCCGCTCGCTGGAGCCGCTGCTGCGGGCCTCCGACGCCGGGCGGGTGATCCACCTGACCACCAGCGTGGCGACGACGCCGCGCGCCTTCTGGGGCGTCTACGCCGCCACCAAGGCCGGGGCCGAGACGCTGATGCGCTGCTGGGCGGACGAGCTGGAAAGCCTGAAGATCCGTGTGGCGGTGCTCGATCCGGGCCGGATGCGGACGCAGATGCGGGCCCAGGCCTATCCGGGCGAGGATCCGGAGCAGAACCCGCATCCGTCGGAGATCGGCCCGCTGATCGTCGAGCTGGCCCGGCCCGACCGCGAGCCGCCGCTGAAGGTCAGCTTCCGCGAGTGGAAGGACGGCCCGGGAGCGGCGGCGCTGGTCTAGCGCTTGGATCCGCCCTTCTGCCCGGTGCGAATACGGCCCGAGCGGGACACCTGGCGAGCGCCGCCGCGTGCGCCCTTCTGGACGGCGACGCTGCTGCCGGCCTTCTTCGAGGCCGAGGCCTTGAGGCCGCCGAGCGGCTTCACCTTCGGCTTGAACCCGGCGCGGGTCTTCGCCTCCAGCGCCTTGCCCGGCAGCTTCGACACCGCCTCGGCCTTCTCGGCCTTCTGCACCCGCTTCGGCGCGGTCTTCGCCGCGCCCTTGAAGCGCTCGGGGCCGGACTTGGCGCCGCCCTCGGCGTAGGGGTTGGCCGAGCCGGACTTGACGGTCAGGCGGACCGGCGTGCCGGGCAGGTCGAAGCTCTCGCGGATCGAGTTGACCAGATAGCGCTTGTAGTGATCGGGCATGGCCGAAGCGCGGCTGGAGAAGAGCACGAAGGTCGGCGGCCGGGCCTTGGTCTGGGCGATGTATTTGGGCTTGATGCGCTTGCCGTCGACGGCGGGCGGCGGATGCCGCTGCACCGCCAGGGCCAGCCAGTCGTTGAGGTCGCGCGTCTTCACCTTGACCGACCAGGTGTCCCAGGCCTGCAGGATCGCCGGCATCAGCCGCTCCACGCCGCGGCCGGAATGGGCCGACAGGGCCACGAAGGGCGCACCCTTGAGCTGGGGCAGCTTGTCGTCTGCGAGGCGCTTGAGCTCGGCGAGCCGGGCCTGCGGCTCCTCCTCGAGGTCCCACTTGGAGGCGACATAGACCAGCGCCCGGCCCTCGCGCTCGACCAGGTCTGCGAGCTGCAGGTCCTGGATGTCGAAGGCGTTGTCCTTGTCCATGACCAGCACCACCACCTCGGCGAAGGTGATGGCGCGGATGGTGTCGGCGACCGACAGCTTCTCCAGCTTCTCCTGCACCCGGGCCTTGCGGCGCATGCCGGCGGTATCGACGAAGCGGATGGCGCGGCCCTCGTACTCCCAGTCGACGGAGATGGAGTCGCGGGTGATGCCTGCCTCGGGCCCGGTCAGAAGCCGGTCCTCGCCGAGCAGGCGGTTGATCAGGGTCGACTTGCCGGCGTTGGGGCGGCCGATGACGGCGATGCGGATCGGCTTGTCGCCCTCGTCCGCGTCGCTTTCGGCCAGCTGCATGTCCGACGTGGCGACGAGGATGGCCTGGTAGAGATCGGCCATGCCCTCCCCGTGCTCGGCCGACAGGGGCACCGGCTCGCCGAAGCCGAGGGCGTGCGCCTCCCCCACCCCGCCGCCGCTCTCGCGGCTCTCGGACTTGTTGGCCAGCAGGATGACCGGCTTGTCGACCTTGCGCAGGCGGTCGGCGAAGATGCGGTCCAGCGAGGTCACCCCCTCGCGGGCGTCCATCATGAACAGGATCAGCTCGGCGTCGTCGATGGCCGCCTCGGTCTGCTCGCGCATGCGGGCCTCGAGGCTCTCGTCGGTGACGTCCTCGTAGCCGGCGGTGTCGATCAGGGTCAGGTCCATGTCGCCGATGGTCCCGTCGGCATAGCGCCGGTCACGGGTCACGCCGGGGCGGTCATCGACCAGCGCGAGGCGCTTGCCGACGAGGCGGTTGAACAGGGTCGACTTGCCCACATTGGGGCGGCCGACGATGGCGACCTTCAGAGCCATGCCGGCCTTCTAACGCGTCTGGAGGGATTCCGTCAGCGGATGCTGACCAGAACGCCCCGATCGGTGAGCACATACAGGGCGCCGTTGTAGGCGGCCGGGGCGATGTAGGCCGCTCCGCCGAGACGCACCGAGGCGGTCTGGGCGCCCGTCTTGGGATCGAAGGCCACCAGCTCGCCGTCCGAGTTGACCAGCACCAGACGGTTGGAGGCCAGCAGCGGCCCCGACCATTTCGGGGTCACGGTGCGATCGAAGAAGCCGAGGAATCCGCCTTCCTTGCGCGACCGTTCGGCGTTCAGGTCGCGGGTCCAGTAGACCTGTCCCGACTCGCGGTTGACCACGGTCAGTTCGCCGGTCTTCGACACCACATAAACGACGTCGCCGACCGGCAGCGGCGCATTCACGCCCGAGACCGGCAGTTGCCACTTCGGCTGGCCGGAACGGACGTCGAGGGCGGCCATCTGCCCCGCGTGGCTGATGGCGTAGACGACGCCGCGGCTGATCACCGGACGGCCGGCGATGTCGCGGATCTCGGAAAGCGCGCTGGTCCGGGTGGTGCGCGACAGGACCTGGGTCCACAGCGACTGGCCGGTCGAGGCGCGCAGGGCGATCAGTTCGCCCGAGGAGAAGGGCGCGATGACCGTGTCGCCGGTCACCGCCGGGCTGGAGGCGCGCATGATGCGGGCCGGCTCGGGGATGCCGCGATAGGACCAGTCCTGCAGGCCGGTGTTCACGTCGAAGGCGAACATCTGGTTCTCGACGTCGACGACGAAGACCCGGGAACCGGACACGGTCGGGGCGCCGTGGATCGGCACGTCCACCGGCGTCGTCCACAGCACGGCTCCGGTCGCCTGATCGAGGGCGGTCACCGTGCGGTAGCCGGAGGCCACGAAGACCTTGCCGCCGCCGATGGCCACGCCGCCGCCGAAGCCGCCGCCGCCCGAGCCGCCGCCGAAGCTGAACAGGCCGCGCGCGGCCTCGGTCTCTTCGGGCTTGATGTCCGTGCGCCAGGCGACGTCGCCGCTGCCCGCGTCAACCGCCGTGACCGTGGATTCGCCGTCCAGCACGAAGACCCGGCCGTTGTCGGCGACCACCGGGGCCATGACCTGGTGGACTCGCGACGAGCCCGTTCCGATGTCGCGCCGCCAGGCGACGGTCAGGTCCGCGCCGGCGATGACGTGTTCGACCACGTTGTCGGCCCCGCCGCCGGGCTGGGTCCAGGCCGTGGCCGCCTGCGGGCCCGGCAGGAAGAAGTCGCGCCCGGCCAGGGCGGCGGAGGGCGCCAGTTGCTGCTCGAACTCGAGAACCGAGATGCGCTGCCCCTCGGTCGCGGTGGCCGCGGGCTGGTCCTGACCACCGAGGCCGAACGGCAGGGCGCGCCGCACCGTGCCGCACGAGGCGACGGTGACGGCGAGACCGCACAGCAGGGCGACTTTGAGCACACGATTCATGGCGGGCGTCCTGGGAACGGAGGTCACGGGCGAGCGGCGTCGGCCGGCGCGGCCGCCGGAGCGTTGCCGGCCGCCGGAGCGTTGCCGGCCGGCGGCTGCGCCGGAGCCGGGGC
>JAFAEC010000179.1 GCA_023424215.1 Pseudomonadota bacterium | reverse complement strand
CCGAAAAACCCCCCCCCCCCGCCGCGCCGGGGGGGCCGCCGCTTCGCCGGTTGAGCCGTCGTCAGTGGCGCTTGTCGTCGCGGAGGGCGTCCTTCACACCGCCGACAGCGTTCTGGACCTTGCCTTCGACCTGGTCGGCCTGGCCCTCGGCCTTCATCTTGTGGTCGCCGGTGAGGTCTCCGGCGGCTTCCTTCATCTTGCCGCCCATCTGCTTGGCGGAACCTTCGACACGGTCGTGATCGGGCATGGGAGCCTCCTTCTCGCGGCGCCGTCGGGACGATGGCGCTTCGAGAGGGCAACGGGCCGCGGCCGCCACCCGTTCCGAAGAACCTCAGGCCCGATGTCGCAGCCAGGCCGTGACCGCCCAGGCGTGGGCGTCGTGGCGAAGCCTCTCGAGGGCGGCGTCGGGCGCCAGCCAGACCAGTTCGTGGTCGGCCTCGACCTTGGCCGCGGGATCCAGCGAGATGAATTCAGCGAGCCAGAAACCACCGATGTTGTTGAGCGGCTTCCCGTCGGAGCGGCGGAAGAACTGGGCGGCCTCGCCGATCCGCGCGACCGGTCTGACCGACATCCCCGTCTCCTCGAGAAACTCGCGGACCAACGCCTGTTCTTCGGTCTCCTCGCCATCGACGGCCCCGCCCGGCAGATCGAAATAGCTGCGGTCGCCCCGGTCCACGCGCACGCAGGCCATTCTCGCCTCGTGGAGGACAAGGCCGAAGGCGGTGGGCCGGTCGGGGTAGTCCAGCCCGGCCTCGGGCATTCCGAACTGAAGCCTGGGCCGCATCAGAGATCGAAGGCGAGCCGCGCCCGCACCCCCTTGTGCGAAGGGTCGAACTCGACGGCCGAGCGCAGGCCCGCCGCCATCGCCGAGACGATCTTGCCCCCGAGGCCAGTGCCCTTGGGCTTGCCGTCGCCCATGCCGGGACCGTCATCCTCCACGGTCAGCAGGGCGCGATCTTTTCCGTCCGCCCGCAGAATGACGCGAATCTCGCCGCCTTCGCCCGGGGCGTAGGCGTATTTGGCCGCGTTGGTGACGAGTTCGGTGACGACCACGCCGAGAGACACCGCCTGGTCGGTGGACACCCGCATCGGCTCCGCCTCGAGGGCGATGCTCGGCGAGCCGGCGCCCGGCCCGAGCGACTTGGAGAGTTCGTCGATGAGGCCTTCGAGGTATTCGTCGAGCGCCACCGAGGCCAGGTCGCCGGAGGTGTAGAGCCGCCGATGGACATGGGCCACCGCCTCGATCCGCGCCTGGGATTCGCGGAGGGCGGCGCGGGCGCCCTCGTCGGTCAGGTGCCGCAATTGCAGCGACATGAAGCTGGAGACCAGCTGCAGCGAGTTGCCGACGCGGTGATTAACCTCGCGCAGCATGGCCTCGGCGCGGTCGCGGGCGAGGCGAATCTGCTCCTGCGCCTCCTCATTGGCCCGGCGGAGTCGGCGGGCCTGCAGGGCGTGCTCGACCGCGTTGCGGAGCAGGGTGGTGAAATCCTCGGAGACGTCCTTGATCACATATTCGGCCGCCCCGGCGCGCAGGGCGGCGACCGCGATCCGGCCCTCCTGCGCCCCGGTAACGTAGACCACGGGCGGCGGGTCCGGCAGGGCCACGATGTCGGGCAGGACGTCGAGACCGTCGCGGCCGGGCATGTAGTGATCGAGCGCGACGACGTCGAAGGCGGCCTTCGGGGAGGTCAGGACGGCGAGGCCCGCGTCCCCGTCGGGGGCGCAGGTGACGGCGTAGCCGTGGCGGCCCAGCTCCTTCTCGACCAGCCGCGACAGGCCGCGATCATCGTCGATGTAGAGCAGGCGAATGACTTCCCCCGCCGCCTTCACTCGATCTCCGGGGCCTGCATCACCGACAGGAAAAGCCCAAGCTGGCGAATGGCTCCCGCAAAGCTTTCGTAGTCGACCGGCTTGGTGATGTAGACGTTGCAGCCGAGGTCATAGCAGCGCTGGATCTCGAGCTTGTCGTCGGTGGTGGTGAGGACGACGACCGGCGCCCGGTGCAGACGCTCGTCGCTCTTCACCCGGGCAAGGATGTCGGTGCCGGACATGTCGGGCAGGTTCAGGTCCAGCAGGATCAGCAGCGGCCCGTTCTGACGAACCTCCTCGCTGAACAGGAAGTCGAGCGCGGCGCCGCCGTCGGCGAAGTGCACGATCTCGTTGGCGATGTTGGCGCGCCGGATGTTCTTCTCGATCAGCTTGGCGTGCCCGAGGTCGTCCTCGACCATTACGATCTTCACGGATGCGCTCATGCGTGGTCTCCGGCGTCGGCGAGGTTCAGGCGTTTGGGAAATTTCAGGGTGAATGTCGAGCCCCGGCCCAGTTCGGACTCGACCGAGATCTCTCCGCCCAGGCGGCGGACGCTGTTGCGGACGAAGGCGAGACCGAGCCCCTCCCCGGGGCGGTCCTGACGGCCCGAGCGGCGGAAAAGCTCGAAGATGCGTTCGTGATCGCGGTCCGAGATGCCGCGTCCGTTGTCGACCACCCGATAGACGACTTGGCCGCCGGGCTCCTCGGAGCCCGAGACCACGATGCGGCCCGGGCGCGCCGGGTCGAGGTACTTGATCGCGTTGTCGATCAGATTGCCGAAGATCTGTTCGACCGAGAGTCGGTCGCTCTCCAGCCACGGCAGCGGCTCGACGACGATTTCGGCGGAGGCCGCCTCGGTCTGGTGGCGGACGCTGGCGGCGATGTTCTCGACCATGCGGCCCATGTCGAGACTCTCGACCACAAGGGCGCGACGGCCCTCGCGGGACAGACGCAGGATGGCGTTGATCAGCCGGTCCATCTTCTCGGTCGAGGCGCGGATGAAGCCGATCGCCTCGGGCACGTCTTCCCGCACCGCCACGACGGCGTCGGGATCGAGGGACCTCGGGGCGCGCTGCCCGATCGTGGCGACCTGACGGTCCAGCACCTTGTTGGCCTGCTCCAGCTCGGAGGTGTAGCCCATGACGTTGACCAGGGGCGCGCGCAGGTCGTGGCTGACGATGTAGGCGAAGCGCTGGATCTCCTCGTTGGCCCGGGTCAGGTCGGCCGTGCGATCGCGGACCTTGGTCTCAAGGCTGGCGTTTAGGGCGGCGATGGCGTCGCGGGCCTGCTGCACCTCGAGCACATAGCGGCGGATCAGCCAGGCGCTGACCCCGGCCAGGGCGATGATCAGCAAGGCGCCGATGGCGTTGATCACGAGGGTCAGGCCGTTGGCCCATTCGGTCTGGCGCGTGCGGAACTGCAGCTGGGTGGCGAGGATCTCGTTGATCGCCTCGACCTCGACTCGCAGTTCGTCCATCCGCGCGCGGCCCTGACCGCTGCGTACGAGGCTCACCGCCTCGCCCACCCGGCCCATCCGCGCGAGGGCGACGGTGCGCTCGGCGAGATCGACGCGCGCCGTGGCGACCTCGCGCAGGCGAGCCACCCGCGGCGCCAGATCCGGATCGTCGGCGGTGAGGGTTTCAAGTTCGTCGAACAGCTGCGGCAGGACCCTCAACGCCTCGTCGTAGTGGGCGAGGTATTCCTGGCGCGCGGTCAGCATGTAGCCCCGCTGCCCCGACTCGGCGTCCAGCAGCCGGATCAGCACCGTATCCGCGGCGAGACGCACCCGCTGGGCGTGCTCGCTCATGTCGTTGAACCCGGCGGTGCGCCGGATCATGACAAAGGCGGCGACATTGATGGCCAGCAGCAGCGCGATGGCGAGGGCCAGCAGGCCGGCCACGCGGCGGCCCAGCGTCGGCGTCCTCACGAAGTGGCCGAGGGCCTGCAGGGTGTGGCGCCACGAAGAGCTCATCGCGGGCGACCTTTAGCGGGGCGAACGGACCTGTCCAGTCGCGCTTGAGGAGAACCTCTCACGATGTACCCAGATTTGGGTACAGGATTGGCGGTGCGCAGCGCAGAGGGGGCATGTCGATGGTCTGGTGGTGGTGGATCGTACCGATGGTGGTCGCGCTGCTCGGGCTCGGCGTGCTGCTGAAGGGGCTGGCGGCGCTGTTCCGGGAGCGGTTCTTCGGGGGTCTGCTGGGCGGCGGCGTGGGCGCGGCCCTGATCGCGGTCGCGAGCATCGCCGGCCTGCTGGCCCTGGACATCCAGACCTACGCGCGGCTGACCCATGAGCGTCCGGTGGCGACGGTGCAGGTCCGCCAGCTGGGGCCCCAGTATTTCGAGGCGACGGTGATCCAGCCGGCCCGGGGCGAGGACATGCCGGCGGCGACCAACCTGTATCCGCTGCACGGCGATGAGTGGCGGATCGAGGCCCGGGTGCTGAAGTGGAAGCCATGGGCCAATGTGCTGGGACTGGACGCGCAGTACCGGCTGGACCGCCTGTCGGGGCGCTACCGGCTGATCGAGCAGGAGCTCCACGCCGAGCGCAGCGTGCACCCGCTGTCGGGCGGCGACGCCGGGCCCGACTGGCTCCCGTGGCGGTTGGACGCCTGGGACACGGCGCGGCGCTATCGTCGCTTCATCGACGCGGTGGACACCCTGTACGGCGGGGCGGCCTACATGCCGATGGTGGACGGGGCGCGCTACGAGGTGTGGATCACCCAGTCCGGGCTGATCGCCCGCCCGGCGAACGAGGCGGCGCGGGAGGCGTCGGCGAGCGGGTGGACGGAGACCCGCTAGCCGCCCCCTCCCCCCGTCAGACCGAGCCGATGGTCCGCAGGCGCGCCTTGGGGTGGACCTCATTCTGGCTCATCACCACGGTCTGGCCGCGGAAGCGTTCGATGATCGAGCGGACATAGGGCCGGACCTGCGGCCCGGTCAGCAGCACCGCCGTTTCTCCGGCCATGGCGGCGCGCTCGAACACATCGCGGACGGCGCGGATGAAGTCCTGCAGCTTCGACGGGGCCATGGCCAGCTGGCGCTCCTCGCCCTGGCCGACGAGGCTGTCAGCGAAGGCCTGCTCCCACTCCGGCGACAGGGTGACGATCGGCAGGGCCCCGTCGTCGCCCTTGTGCTGCCAGCACAGCTGGCGGGCCAGACGGGCGCGGACGTGTTCAACCAGGGTGGTGACCGAAGAGGTATGCGGCGCGGCCTCGGCCAGGCCCTCGAGGATGGCCGGCAGGTCGCGGATCGAGACCTTCTCGCGCAGCAGGGACTGGAGGACGCGCTGCAGGGTGGTGACGGTGACCACGGTCGGGATCAGCTCGTCGACCAGCTTCTTCTCCTCGGGACCGAGCTCCTTCAGCAGCTTCTGAACCTCGGCGTAGGAGAGCAGGTCGGCCATGTTCTCCTTGAGGATCTCGGTCAGGTGGGTGGTCAGCACGGTCGAGGGGTCGACGATGGTGTAGCCGCGGAAGGTGGCCTCCTCGCGCAGGCTTTCGTCGATCCAGGTGGCGGGCAGGCCGAAGGCGGGCTCGCGGGTGTGCTCGCCGGGCAGTTCGACCTGGCGGCCGGCCGGATCCATGGCCATCAGGCAGCCGAGACGGACCTCGCCCTGCCCGGCCTCCATCTCCTTGATGCGAATGGCGTAGCCCTGGGTGCCCAGGCGCATGTTGTCGAGGATGCGCACCGACGGCATGACGAAGCCGTACTCCTGGGCCAGCGAGCGGCGCAGGGCGCGGACCTGGTCGGTCAGCCGGCGGCCCTCGAGGTCGTTGATCAGGGACAGCAGGGAATAGCCCAGCTCGATCTTGACCTCGTCGATACTGAGCGCCGTGCCGATCGGCTCCTCGACATCCTCCTTCGGGCCGGCCACGACCGCCTCGGGGTCGACCGTCTTGGGCTTGAGCCGCTCGCGACCGAGCTTCCAGGCCATGAAGCCCGCGCCGAGGGCGAGGGCGGCGAACGGCAGCAGGGGCATGCCGGGGATCAGGCCGATCAGGCCGGCCGCGCCCGAGACCACGCCGAGGCTGACCGGGTTGGTGGCCAGCTGGCTGACCAGGGCCTTGTCGGCGGAGCCCTCGACGCCGGCCTTCGAGACGAGGAAGCCGGCGGCGATCGACACGATCAGGGCCGGCACCTGGGTGACGAGGCCGTCGCCGACCGTCAGCAGGACGTAGGTGTTGGCCGCCTCGCCGGCTGGAAGGCTGTGCTGGATGACCCCGATGAGGATGCCGCCGAGCGCGTTGATGAAGGTGATGATCAGGCCGGCCACGGCGTCGCCGCGGACGAATTTCGAGGCGCCGTCCATGGCCCCGAAGAAGGTCGATTCCTGCTCCAGCTCCTTGCGGCGGAGCTTGGCGGTGTCCTCGTCGATCAGGCCGGCGGACAGGTCGGCGTCGATCGCCATCTGCTTGCCCGGCATGGAATCGAGGGTGAAGCGCGCCGAGACCTCGGCGATCCGGGTCGAGCCCTTGGTGATGACGACGAAGTTCACCACCAGCAGGATGGCGAAGATGATGATGCCGATGATGAAGCTGCCGCCCATCATCAGGCTGCCGAACCCCTGGATGACCTGGCCCGCCGCGGCGTGACCCTCGTGGCCATGACTCAGGATCAGGCGGGTGGAGGCGAGGTTGAGGCCCAGCCGGTAGAGGGTGGCGACCAGCAGGACGGTCGGGAAGATGGCGAAGTCCAGCGGCCGCTTCATCAGCAGGGCCGTCATCAGGATCAGCACCGAGCCGACGATCGAAATGGCCAGCAGCAGGTCCAGCAGCATGCCGGGGACCGGCACGATGAGCAGCATGATGATGCCGATGACGCCGAGCGCCATGAGCACCTCGCCGCGCAGCAGCCAGCCGCGCATGTCGAGGGCGGTCGGACGGGCCAGGCCGTCCTTCATCAGCGGGGCGTCAGCCATTGCCGGCCCCCTGGCCCAGGGCGTCGAGCGCCGCGGCCGTCGCCGCCGCGATGATGCGGTCGCGGGCCGCGCCGTCCGGCGCGTCCGGCGCGTCGTAGTATACGGCGATCGGCATCGGCGGTCCCGAGACAGGCCAGATCAGACCGATGTCGTTGGCGTGGCCGCGGCCGCTGGTGCCGGTCTTGTGGGCGACCTGGAAGCCGTTGGGCACGCCGCCCTTGATCCGGTCCGCCCCGGTGGGGCTGTCCTTGAGCCAGCGCTCCAGCAGGCTGGCGGCGTCGGGCGACAGGGCGCGATCGGACGCTGTGAGCAGGCGGGCGATGTTTCTCGCGGCCTGCAACGGGGTGGTCGTGTCCTTGTCGCCCTCCGCGACATTGAGCTCCGGCTCCAGCCGATCGACGCGAGTCACGGCGTCGCCAAGGGTCGGGTACCAGGCCTTCCACGCCTCCAGACCGCCCATGGCCCCGATCAGCAGGTTGGCGGCCGGATTGTCGCTGAGTTCGACCATCCCCTGGCACAGCTGTTCGACGGTGAGGGTCGAGCCTACGGCCGGCTCCGTGGTCGGGGCGTGGGGGGTGATGTCGGAGGCGGCGACCGGCACCCGGCGATCCAGCTGCTCCCTTCCCGCGTCGACGCGCTGCAGCGTCGCGGCGGCGAGGAACAGCTTGAAGGTCGAGCAGTAGAGAAAGCGTTCGTCGCCGCGCCAGGCGAGGACGCGCTCGCCGGCGGCGTCCATGATCGCCAGCCCGAGGCGGCCGCCGTGGACGCGCTCGAGCAGGGACAGGTCGAGAACCTCCACAGACGCCCTGGGCGCGGCAGGGGCCGAAGGCGACGTTCGGTCGCCGGACGCCTCGCAGCCGGCGAGGCCGAACACTGCGAGGCTGGTCAGGACGCTTCTGCGGTCCATCGGAAAGCTCATGGTCAGGCGGCGTAGCCGGAAGCGGCGACGCCGCTCTGCGGAGCCGGGATGCTCGTGCCCTCGTCGGCGTACTCGTTGAGCTTGTTGCGCAGGGTGCGGATCGAGATGCCGAGGATGTTGGCGGCGTGGGTGCGGTTGCCCAGGCAATGCGACAGGGTGTCGAGGATCAGGGTCTTCTCCATCTGCGCCACCGTCTGGCCGACGAAGGCCCGCGACACGGCGTCGGCTGTGGAGGCGGCCCGGGCGGCGGGTCCGGCGTCATGGGCTGGCGCCGAGCCGCCCGCAGCCAGGGGCTGGCCATCCGGCAGGCGGATGGCGTCGACGTCGATCTCCGGACCCGTCGCCAGCAGCACCGCCCGGTGCATGGCGTTCTCGAGCTCGCGCACGTTGCCGTTCCAGCGGTGGGTCTGGAGCGCGCGCTGGGCCGCGATGGCGATCGGACGCACGGGCACGCCGTTGGCGGCGGCGTACTTCCTGACGAAATGGTCGGCCAGAACCGCGATGTCGCCGGGACGCTCGCGCAGGGCCGGCAGGCGCAGGTTCACCACGTTCAGGCGGTACAGCAGGTCCTCGCGGAACGAGCCGTCGGCGACCGACTTGGCCAGATCGCGGTTGGAGGTGGCGATGATGCGGATGTCGACCGGCACCGGCTTCGTGCCGCCGACGCGGTCGATGACCCGCTCCTGGATGGCGCGAAGCAGCTTGGCCTGCAGGCGGACGTCCATCTCGGAGATTTCGTCGAGCAGCAGGGTGCCGCCGTGAGCTTCCTCGAACTTGCCGATGCGGCGGGCGAGGGCGCCGGTGAAGGCGCCCTTCTCGTGGCCGAAGAGCTCGGACTCGAGCAGGTTGTCCGGGATGGCGGCGCAGTTGACGCTGATGAACGGCTTGTCGGCGCGCTTCGAGCCGGCGTGGAGATAGCGGGCCATCACCTCCTTGCCGACGCCGCTTTCGCCGGTGATCAGGATCGAGGCCTCGGAGCGGGCGACCTGGTCGGCGAGGCCGATGACCGCCTTCATCGCCGGGTCGGCCGAAATCATCGGCCGCTCGTCGTCCGCGACCGCCGACAGCACCGCCGCGATCAGGTCGGCTTCCGGCGGCAGCGGGATGAACTCCTTGGCCCCGGCGCGGATGGCGTCGGCGGCGTCGCGGGCGTCGGCGTCCACCCCGCAGGCGACCACCGGCACATGGATGCGCTCGGCCTCGTTGGCGGCGATGAGAGCGGCGATGTCGACGCGGTAGTCGACCATCAGCAGGTCGGCCCCCTGCCCGCGTCGCAGTTGCTCGGTCGCCTGGTCGCCGCGCTCGACGTGCTGGACCTTGGCGCCGTGCGCCATGGCCATCTTCACCGCCGTCGCCAGCTGTCCGCTGAGCCTGCCAACCACCAGAAGCCGCATGGGTCTTCTCCTCTAATCTCTACGCCCCGCGTCGCCGATCAGGCGCCGCTGTCCTCGGTCTTGATGATTTCCGTCATGGTCACGCCGAGACGGTCCTCGACCACCACCACTTCACCCCGGGCGACGAGGCGATTGTTGACGAAGATGTCGATGGCTTCCCCGACCTTGCGGTCCAGCTCCAGCACCGAGCCGCGGTTCAGCTTGAGGAGCTGGGCCACGGACATGTGCGCCTTGCCGAGCACGGCGGAGATGTTCACCGGGACATCGAAGACGGGCGCGAGATCGTGCGCGGTCTTCTCGCCCTGCTCGTCGTGCGGGGTCAGGGCGGTGGAGTCCGGAAACTCTTCCAGCGGGATGGTGTCGGACGGCATCAGGGCCTCCCGTCTTTCAGGGTTTCAGCGTGGCCAGCTTCGGCGGCCAGGGCGGATTTCAGGGCCTCGGCCATGCGCGCGAAAGCGGCGTCGGCGTCGAATTCGGCGCGACCGTCGCTCCATTCGAGACGGAAGGAGGCGGCGGACAGGCCCGGCTCGTCGCGGAAGGCCACGAGGCCGGTGAAGCCCGCGTCGACGCAGAGGGATTCGAGCCGCGCGCGGACCGCGTCGTCCAGACCGGCGGCGCGGACCACCAGTCGCGGCGAGGCGTCGATTTCGTGGCCGAGCGCCTCGATGGCCGCCTGCAGCGGGCCGGCCGGGAAGCGGTCGAGCGCCCCGCCGGCGACCACGCGGGCGGCGGCGAGCGCGAGATCGGCCGAATGCTCGCGGTGAGCCTGGGCGACCTGGGCCAGGGTCGGGACCGCGTGCGCTACGGCCTGGGCGATGGTGGACAGGGCCTGGGCCTGGAGGCTCTCGGCCTCCGCCAGCGCAGCCTCCCGCGCCTCCGCCCGCGCCTGGGCGACCAGGGCATCGACCTCGGCGGGAGAGTAGGCGCGCTTGGTCGGCTGCCAGGCGGACGGCTGGAGGACGACGCCGGCGGCGTCGAATTCGGTGTCGAAGATGAAGGGGCGAGCGGTCATGTCAGTAAATCAGCTCGTCGTCGCCGCCCTGGCCGACCAGCATGATCTCGCCCTTGGCGGCGAGATCCTTGGCGACCTGGACCATGGCCATCTGGGCCTGGTCGACGTCCTTCAGACGGACCGGCCCCATGCTTTCCATGTCCTCGCGCATGATCTTGGCCGCGCGTTCGGACATGTTGGAGAAGAACAGTTCCCGCAGCGCCTCGGAGGCGCCCTTCAACGCCAGCGCCAGCTGGTCCTTCTCGACCGCGCGCAGCAAGGTCTGGATGCCGCCGGGGTCGAGCTTGGCGAGGTCCTCGAACACGAACATCAGGGCGCGGATGCGCTCGGCCGCCTCGCGATTGCGCTCCTCGAGGGCGCCGATGAAGCGGGCCTCGGTCTGCCGGTCGAAGCTGTTGAAGATGTCGGCCATCAGCTCGTGGCTGTCGCGCTTGGAGGTGCGAGCCAGGTTCGACATGAACTCGGTGCGCAGGGTCTGCTCGATCTTGTCGAGGATGTCGCGCTGCACCGGCTCCATGCGCAGCATGCGCTGGACGCATTCGAGGGCGAAGTCCTCGGGCAGGGCCGTCAGCACCCGGGCGGCGTGGTCCGGCTTGATCTTGGACAGCACCACCGCGACCGTCTGCGGGTATTCGTTCTTCAGGTAGTTGGCGAGCACGGCCTCATTCACGTTGCCGAGCTTGTCCCACATGGTGCGGCCGGCCGGACCGCGAATCTCCTCCATGAGGGCGTCGACCCGATCCGCCGGCATGAACGCCGCCAGCAGGCGCTGGGTCTGCTCGTAGCTGCCCATCACCGCGCCCGAACCGCTCATGCCGGAGACGAACTCGACCAGCAGCTCCTCGACCACCTGGGAGCTGACGGTGCCCAGCGACGCCATCGCCTGGGAGATCTCCTTGATCTCGTCCTCGTCGAGGCCCTGCCAGAGCTTGGTGTGGTCTTCGCCCAGTGACAGCAGGACGACGGCCGCCTTCTCCGGTCCGGTGAGCTTCCGCACGTCGTCGACGGCGGGCTTCTTGCTGACCATGCGGGCGGCGGCCATCAGCCTTCATGCACCCAGTTGCGGAGGATCGAGGTCGATTCCTCCGGGTGCGTCTCGACGAAGTCGGCCACCTTCTTGACCGAGGACGCCTTCACCTGGCCCTCGATGCGGGCGATGTCGAGCCGCTGCTCCATGTCGGTCGGACCGGGCAGCTGGGGCGCCCCGCCGCCGGCGCCGCCGACAATGGTGGTCTGCAGCGACGTCACCGGAGGGCCGCCGGCGCCGGCGAGCTGAAGCTGTCCGCCGCCGCCCGAGGCGGTCTTGAGAAGCGGCCGGAGCACGAAGAAGATCAGCAGCACGCCGGTGACCAGCAGCACCAGCAGCTCGATGCCGCGCATCAGGTCGTTCTTGGTGAAGTCGAACAGCGAGGAACCCGCTTCGGTCCCGCCGCTGGGCAGGGCCTCGCGGCTGAAGCGGACGTTCTGAACCTCGATGCGGTCGCCGCGCTGCTCGTCGATGCCCACCGCGGCGGCGACAAGGGCGCGGATCTGGGCGATCTCCTCCTCGGAGCGTGGCGCATACGTCGGCTCCCCCTCGCCGTTCGCCGGCGGGGTCCAGCGGCCGTCGACGGCGACGGAAACGGCCAGCTTCTTGATCTCGCCGGCCTCGCGCACCGTCGTCGTCGTGGTGTTCGATATCTCGTAGTTGGTGGTCTCGGTCGTCTGGGTGTCGCGCGAACCCATCGGGGTCGCGCCCGGGGCGGCGCCGCCGGGGATGTTGTTGGTCGCGGTGGCGCCGCCGTCGGCCACGCCGGTGGTGTCCTGGCTCTCCGACCCGTTGGTCGACATCGAACGGACCACCTGGCCGTCGGGATCGAAGCGCTGCTCCTGGGTGGTGGAGCGGCTGTGGTCGATCTCGGCGGTGACCTGGACGCGGGCGGCGCCGACGCCGACCACGCCCTCGACGATGTCCTTGATGCGGGCCTGCAACTGAGCCTCGGTCTGGCCACGCGCCTCCTCGGCCGAGGCGGCCGAGAAGCCGGCGTCGTCGGAGCCGGCCGCCAGGGTGCGGTTCGAGGTGTCGGTGAGGGTGACCTTCTCGGGCTTCAGGTTGGGCACCGAGGAGGCGACGACGTTGCGGATGGCCTGCACCTGGGTCCCGGTCAGCTGGCCGCCGGTGACGCCGACGACCACCGAGGCGGTCGGCGCGGCGGCCTGGGCCTGGAACAGCTGGCGCTCGGGCAGGGCGATCATCACCCGGGCCGAGGAGATGCCACGCATCGTCTGGATGGTGCGGGCCAGCTCGCCCTCCAGCGCCCGCTTGGCGTTGAGGTTCTGCTGGAACTCGGTCTGGCCCAGCACCGACTGGTTGTCGAAGATCTCGTATCCGACGCCGCCCGAGGTCACGAGGCCCTTGCCCGCGACGAGCATGCGCGCCTCGCCGACCTCGTCGCGGCTGACGAAGATGGTCGAGCCGTCGCCCTTCGAGCTGTATTTGATGCCGGCCGAGTCGAGGGCGGCGGTGACCTCGGAGGCCTCGCGCAGGTCGAGGTTCGAATAGAGCAGCGCGTCGGGCGCCTGGCCGATGCGCAGCATCAGGGCGACCAGCACCGCCGCGACGCCGGCGGCGACGCCCAGCACCACGGTGAGCCGGCCGATCCCGAATCTCTGCAACGCCGCCGTGAAGCCGCCCACCCACACCGCCTCTAGAAAAGGGGCCCGCCCCGATACACGCGGGTGCTGAAAGAAGGCCCGCTAGGCAGAAACTGCCGCCCGTGTGGTAAACGGCCCGTTAAGGGGACAGGTCAGCGGCGTCGACGACCCTGCATGACGAAGCCGATGACCCTGGCCGCGGCCTCGAAATGTTCGCGCGGGATGGTCGCGTCGACATCCACGGCGGCGTAGAGGGCGCGGGCCAGCGGGACGTTCTCGACGATCGGCACGGCGTGCTCGCGGGCCACCTCGCGGATGCGCAGGGCGAGGGCGTCGACGCCCTTGGCGACGCAGACCGGCGCGCCGTCGCCCTGGTCCGGCTCGTAGCGCAGGGCCACCGAATAGTGGGTCGGGTTGGTGACGATGACCGTGGCCTTGGGCACGTTCTGCATCATGCGCTGGCGGCTGCGCTGGGCGCGGATCTGCTTCAGCCGCGCCTTGACGTGCGGGTCGCCCTCGGACTGCTTGTAGTCCTCCTTGAGCTCCTCCTTGGTCATCTTCATGCGCTGGGCGAAGCGGTAGCGCTGCCACAGGTAGTCGGCCCCGGCGGTGAAACCGAGAAAGACGATCGCCGCGCCCATCAGGGCGACCGCCAGGTCCCGGGCCAGCGGGAGGATGGCGGCCGGATGCATGGCGGCCAGGTTCTCCAGCTCGCGGGCGTGGGGCTTGAGCACGATCCAGCAGATCGCGCCGACCGCGATCAGCTTGAGGAAGGTCTTCACGAACTGCACGAGGCCGTCCGGCCCGAAGATGCGCTTGAAGCCGCCGAGGGGGTTCACCCGCGACCAGTCCGGCTTGAGCTTGGAGCCGGTGAACAGCAGGCCGGACTGCGCCAGATTGCCGCCGGCGCCGCCGAGGATGGTGGCCAGCATCAGGGCGCCGAGGAAGGGCGCGACGGCCCACAGGGCGCGGGCGCCGATCTCGACCCCCGCCCCCGCGTCGAGGCCGCCCATCAGGGTGTGGGGGGCGGCGATGAAGGGCAGAAGCTGCTCGGCGATGGACGTGGCGAAGACGCCGCCCGCGACCAGGATGACCGCGGCGGCGCCGAGCAGGCTGAGGGCGGAGGCGACGTCGGGCGACTTGGCGACGTCGCCCTTCTTGCGCGCCTCCGCGAGTTTTCGCGGGGTGGCCTCTTCTGTCTTCGACTCGGGATCGGCGCCTTCAGCCACCGGCGCCTCCCGCGAAGACGTTGGCCACGGCGCGGTAGCGGTCGATGAACACCGTCCCGACCACCCCGAGGCTGAGGGCGAATACCGACAGGCCGAGGATGATGCTGAGCGGCGCGGCGGCGAAGAAGACCTGGAACTGCGGCATGACCCGCGCGACCAGTCCCGAGGCGAGGTTGAAGATCAGGCCGAACACCAGCACCGGCGCCGCCAGCTGGATGCCCAGCAGGAAGGCGTCGTTGACCGTGTCGACGGCCAGCGAGACGAAGTCGCCGGTCACCAGCGGGCGGGCCGGCGCGATCAGCTCGTAGGAGCCCACCAGGCCGGCGACGAACAGGTGGTGGGTGTTGGTGGCGAAGATCAGCGTCGTGCCGAGCAGCATCAGGAAGGCCGACAGGGTCGTGCCGGGCTGGGCCTGCAGCGGGTTGGCGGTCTGGGCGAAGCTGAGCGCCGTCTGCAGCGACACCGCCTCGCCGGCGGTCGACAGGGCGGTCATGAAGGCGCGCAGGATGGCGCCGATGCCGAGGCCGACCAGCACCTCGCGGATGATCCACCCCGCCATGCCGCCCAGCGTCGCCGGCAGGCCGGGCAGCGAACCGGCGACGACCGGCCACAGGGCGAGGCTGATGACCAGCGCCAGCGACAGGCGGATGCGCGGCGGCACATAGCTTTCCCCGACCCCCGGCAGCATCAGCATCACGGCGCCGATGCGGCCGAAGATCAGCGCACCCTGCCAGACCTGATCGGCTGTCGCGTAGGGCTCCACCGGCTCACATGCCGGCGATGCGGGCGGCGATGTTCTGCATGAAGCCGCCCAGCAGGGCCCCCATCAGCGGCAGGAACAGGAGCAGGGAGATGAAGATGGCGATGATCTTCGGCGCGAAGATCAGGGTCTGCTCCTGGATCTGGGTCAGGGCCTGGAACAGGCCGATGGCGACGCCGACGACCAGTCCGACGACCAGCACGGGCAGGCACAGCTGGATGGTCAGCCACAGGGCGTCGCGCCCCACGTCCAGAACTTCCGCGCCGTTCATCGAAACTCACACTCCCGGGATACCGGGCAGAAAATGCCGGGAGCGTGGTTAACGGGGTGTTAGCGATGGCGGGCAGGTTTACTCCCGCGCGGGGATGGACAAGGCTCGCGGTCTCGCCGGACGGAGTTCCCCATGCGCCTGATCCTCGCCGCCGCCCTGTCGCTCGCCCTCGCCTCGCCAGCCCTGGCCCAGGCGTCTGACGCCGAGCGCTCGATGATGGCCACGGTCGAGGCGGAGCACGCGCGGCATGTCGAGTTGCTCGAACGGCTGGTCAACCAGAACAGCGGCACGCTGAACGCGGAGGGGGTGCGCGCCGTCGCCGACATGGTGCGGCAGGAGCTGGAGCCGCTCGGCTTCCAGGTCCGCTGGGTCGACATGGCGCAGACCGGCCGCGCCGGGCACCTGGTCGCGACCCACGAGGGGTCGGGGCGGAACGTTCTGCTGATCGGCCACCTCGACACGGTGTTCGAGACCGACAGCCCGTTCCAGAGCTTCGTCCGCGACGGAGCCCGCGCCACCGGGCCGGGCATCGGCGACGACAAGGGCGGGGTGGTGGTGATCATCGCCGCGCTCAGGGCCATGCAGGCGGCGGGAACGCTGCAGGCCGCCGACGTCACCGTGGTGCTGACCGGCGACGAGGAACGGCCGGGATCGCCGCTGGAGACGGCGCGGCGCGATCTGGTCGAGGCCGGGCGCGCCGCCGACTTCGCGCTCGAGTTCGAGAACCTGGCGGCCGAGGACGGACGCGACTACGGCACGGTGGCGCGGCGCAGTTCCTCGACCTGGACCCTGACCACCAGCGGCCGCACCGGCCATTCCAGCGGGGTATTCAACGAGCACCTCGGCTACGGCGCCATCTACGAGATGGCGCGAATCCTCGACGACTTCCGGCGCGAGCTGCCCGAGCCGAACCTGACCTACAACGTCGGGGTCATCGCCGGCGGCACGCCGGCGGCGATCGACGAGGCCGGCTTCCGCGTCACGGCCTCGGGCAAGACCAACATCGTCCCCGAGACCGCGATCGCCCGGGGCGACCTGCGCACCCTGACGCCCGAGCAGGACGCGCGGGTCCGGGCGCGAATGGCCGCCATCGTGGCCGAGCATCTGCCCCGGACGGAGGCGGAGCTGGAGTTCTCGCCCGTCGCCTATCCGCCCATGGCCCCCAGCGAGGGCGCCCGCGACCTGCTGGCGCGGCTGAACGCGGTCAACCGCGATCTCGGCCTGCCGGAGATGGCGGAGTACGATCCGGCCCGGCGCGGCGCGGCGGACAGCGGCTTCGTGGCGGCGGACGTGCCGACGCTCGCCGGTCTGGGCGTGGCCGGCGGCGGAGCCCATGCCGAGGGCGAATGGATCGACCTGAACAGCCTGGTGCGCCAGTCGCAGCGGGCGGCGGTGCTGATCAGCCGGCTCAGCCTCGGCGCCGAGTGAAGGGCCGGGACTGGAACTTCCGCGCCGGACACGGTCTAAGGCGGGCATGACCGACGCACCCGTCTCCCAGGCCGAAGCCGAGGCCGCCGTCCGAACCCTGATCCGCTGGGCCGGCGACGATCCGGACCGCGAGGGCGTGCTCGACACCCCCGCGCGGGTGGCGCGCAGCTATCGCGAGCTGTTCGCCGGCTACGCCAGCGACCCGCGCGAATACCTGGAGCGGACCTTCGAGGAGGTCGGCGGCTACGACGAGCTGGTGGTGCTGAAGGACATCCGCTTTGTCAGCTTCTGCGAACACCACATGCTGCCGGTGGTGGGACGCGCCCACGTCGGTTACCTGCCGACCGACCGGGTCGTCGGCATCTCCAAGCTGGCGCGGGTGGTGCACGGCTTCGCCCGTCGCCTGCAGATCCAGGAGAAGATGACCTCCGAGATCGCCTTGGCCATCCATGAGGTGCTGCGCCCGCAGGGCGTCGGCGTGGTGATCGAGGCCGAGCACAGCTGCATGACCCTGCGCGGCGTCAACACCGCCGGCGCCAGCCTGTCGACCAGCCATCTGATGGGCGTCATCCGCGACGATCCCCGCACGCGCGAGGAGTTCCTGCGGCTGGTCCGGGGGTAGGCCTCCCGGGCCCCGCACGGCCCGGTCCTTGCGGAATTGGCCTCGTAGGAGGCTTTTCCGATGGCCTGGACGGCGATTTCGACCCGGAATGAGACACCGCCCATCGTGCGCGGCGGCTGGCTGGACGCGCTGCGTTTCATTGTGGCCGGCCTGATCATCCTGCACCACTTCCAGGGCGCCGGGCCGCTGGCGCTGGCCGAGCACGTGCATCCGGTGTTCGAGCGCGGCGGCTTCCTGCTGACCAACTTCTTCCTGATCGACAGCGGCTATGTGCTGATGCGGGTCTACGGCGCCTCCGTGGCCGGCGGGCGGATGTCGGCCGGCGACTTCTTCCTGAAGCGCTACCTGCGCGTCGTGCCGGCGCATCTGATGATGGGGCTGGGGCTCGTGGTCTTGGTGGTGGGCGGTGGGATGCTGGGCTTCGCCCCGCGCGCGCCCGAGTGGTTCCGCTGGGACCAGCTGGCCGCGCAGCTGACCCTGACGCAGGCCTATGGCGTGCCCGGCGGCTACGGCTGGAACGCGCCGAGCTGGTCGATCTCGGCCCTGATCGGCTGCTACCTGGCCTTCCCGTGGCTGCTGCGCGGGCTGATGAAGCTGGGGCCGTGGAGCACGCTGGCGCTGGGCGTCGGCCTTTACCTGCTGGCCAATCAGTTGACCTGGGCGCTGCTCGGTTATCCCGTCTACCAGATGCCCCTGGGCTTCGGCTTCTTCCGCGCCCTGCCGCTGTTCTTCCTCGGCATGGCCCTGGCCTGGTTCGCGCAGAAGGTCTGGATCCATCCGCGGCTGGCCGGGTGGGCCGGGATCATGGCGGCGCTGCTGCTGGCCTTCGTGCAGTATTTCGACAAGCACGCCCTGATCTCGCTGGCGTGCATCTCGGTCATCATCCTCGCGGCCGGCGCGGTGCCGACCCCGCGCCCGTCGAAGTGGATCGAGAAGGCGGCCCAGGTCAGCTTCTCGATGTTCATCACCAACGAGGTGGTGCGCATCGCCTGGTTCGGCGTGGCCAATGTGGTCATCGCCCGCCTCGCCCTGCCCGTTCCCGCGCAATGGGCGATCTGGGCGGCGGGGGTGGCGGCCGCCTTCCTCTTCGCCTGGCTGTTCCATGTCGCCGTCGACCAGCCGATCCAGGAGCGCATCCGGGCGTGGCTGAAGGCCCGGCGGACGCGCAAGGCGCCGGTGCTCCAGCCGGTGGTGTCGCTGGAAGGCTGAGCCGGATCAGCCGGAGCAGGACGCAGCCGACCCGACCTCGACGCGGCCCGCCTTCATCACGAGACGCGGCGTCCGCAGCGGGGCCAGCGCCTGCGTCGGGTCGCCCTCCACCGCGACCAGATCGGCCCAGGCCCGCGGCCGGACGACGCCCAGGCCGTCGTCGCCGAGCATGCGCCCCGCCTCCCAGGTGGCGCTCTGCAGCACCTCCGCGGGACTCATGCCGGATTCGACATAGGCGTCGAGCACCCCGAGGGCGGATCCGCCCCGCCCCAGTTGCGACGGGCCGTACGCGTCCGACCCCGCGGCGATGCGGACCCCCAGCCGACGCGCGCGGCGGACGCGATCGCGGTTCTCTTCCAGATGACGCTCGATCTCCTCGCGCGGCGGCCGCTGCGGCCAGCCGGAGGTGATCTCCACCGCGCGCTCGAACGAGACGTCGGTCGGCACCAGCCAGACACCCTTCTCCGCCATCAGCCGCAGCGTCTCGTCCGAGACCTGATAGGCGTGCTCGATCGAGGTGACGCCGGCCTCGACCGCCTCGCGCACGGCCTCGTCGCGGGTGGCGTGGGCGGCGACGGGGATGCGATGGCGCTTCGCCTCGGCGACGATGGCGGCCATCTCCTCGGGCGACAGCCGGGTGCGCTGGGGCGTGGCTTCGGCGTAGATCTTGATCACCTCGGCGCCCCGGGCGATCGCCTCGCGCACCGCCGCGCGGGCGTCGTCGACGCCGTTGATGATGCGGTACTCGGCGTCGACCAGATGATGCGGGTCGTGCGGCTGCGGCTCCAGCTGACCGCCGGCCGGTGCGAGGCCGGGGCCGGACCCGTAGATGCGGGGCCCCGGCACGGAGTCCGCGCGGATGCCCTGCTCCAGCATGAGATCGAGGAACCGGCCCGAATTGCCCAGATCGCGCACGCTGGTGAAGCCGGCTTCCAGATACTCCCGAGAACGGCGGGCGCCGGCGAGGCTGCGCACCACGTCACCCTGGAGCGACTGGTCGCGGGCGGCGACAATGGAAAGGTTTTCGGAGAAGCCTTCCTCGAGCAGCAGGTGAGTGTGGCCGTCGATCAGGCCGGGAATGACCGAGCAGCGCGACAGGTCGACCACCGTCGCGCCTTCCGGGGCGGTGAGGCCCTGGCCCACCTCGGCGATGCGGCGGCCGCGGATCAGGATGTCGCGCGGGCCGACCATGCGCCCGGCTTCCGAGTCGAACAGGTTTCCGGCCCGGACGAGGGTCAAGGACTGGGGCACCGGCTGGGCGGAGGCCGCGGCCGGCAGGGCGGCGGCGAGCAGGGCGGCCGCGCAGGCGGCGAGGGAAAGGCGGTCCATGGAAGCTCCGGTGTTGCGGCAGGAAGAGGCCGCACCGGATCGCCCCGGATGCGCGGCCGAAGATGAAATCGCCGTAAGCTTGGCGCGGGCGGGCGGCCGGACGTAGAAGCGGGCGGTGACTGGCCCTTCTCCCGCTCCCGATCCCGCGGCCCTTCGCCGTTCGGCCGAAGCCGGCGACGCAGAGGCCGCGCACCGGCTGGCGGTGCTGACCGCCATCGGCCTGGGCGTGGCGCCGGACTGGAACGCGGCCCTGGACCTGCTGGCGCGGGCGGCGGAGCTGGGCGCGGCGACGGCCATCGCACAGCAGGACCTGCTGCAGGGATGGGGCGGCGGGCTCCCGGCCTGGCTGAACGCTCCGGCTCCCCGCCCGCTGCTGGCGGACGGACCGGCCGTGCTGGCGATCGAGGGCTTTCTTCCGCCGGCGATCTGCGAGCACCTGTCGGCGCGGGCGGCGGGGATCAGCGCGCCGGCGCTGGTCTACGACCCGCGGACCGGCGAGGCTCGCCGCGAGGCGGTTCGCACCAATGACGCGGCCCGCTTCGAACTGCCTGAGATGGACGTGGTGCTGGCGGTGGTGCGGGAACGGATCGCCCGGACCGCGGGCCTGCCGGTGGCGGGACTGGAGTGGACGCAGGTGCTGCGTTACGCGGTCGGGCAGAGCTTCGACTGGCACGTGGACTGGCTGGATCCGGCCAATCCCGCCTATGCCGAGGACCTGCGCCGGCGGGGCCAGCGCATCGCCACCTGTCTGGTCTACCTCAACGAGGACTACGAAGGGGGCGAGACGGCGTTCGAGGCCGGCGGTCTGCGCTGGCGGGGGCGGAAGGGCGACGCCCTTCTGTGGGCCAACACCCTGCCCGACGGGTCCGCCGATCCGCGGACGCGCCACGCCGGCCTGCCGCCGACGCGGGGCGAGAAGCGGGTGCTGTCGCAGTGGCTGAGGGGACGGGCGCCGCGACCCTGACGGCGCGCCGTCAGATCGGCATGCGCATGATTTCCTGGTAGGCCTGAATCACCTGATCGCGGACGGCCATGACCGTCTCCAGCGAGGCCTCGGCGGAGGAGACGGCGGTGACGACGTCGATCAGGCTGCCCTGCCCCTGTACGACGGAGGCCATCTGGGTCTCGGCCGCGCGCGAGGCCTGGGTCATGTCGCCCATGACGTTGGTCAGCAGTTCGGCGAAGCCGGACTGGGCGGCGGACGCGGCGGGAGCGGTCGGCAGGGCCCCGCCCTGGACCGCCGCATAGGCCTTGGCCGCCATCAAGGGATTCATCGCTCAGCCCCTACTTCTTGAGCAGATCGAGGGTGCGCATCTCCATCGACCGCGCCGTCTCGATGACGTTGAGGTTGGCCTCGTAGGCGCGCTGCGCCTCGCGCATGTCCATCGCCTCGACCAGGGTGTCGACGTTGGGTCGCAGGACGTAGCCCTCGGCGTTGGCGGCCGGATGGGACGGGTCGTATTCGGACCGGAAGTCGCCCTGGTCCGGACGGACCTCGGCCAGGGTCACGCCGGTGACGCCGTCGATCTCGCGCGCCTGAAAGACCGGGATCTGGCGGCGGTAGGGCTCGCCGCCGGCGACCTGCGCCGTCGACTGGGCGTTGGCGATGTTCTCGGCGATGACGCGCATGCGCGACTGCTGCGCCTTGAGGGCGCTGGCGGCCACGGCCATGGCGTTGTTCCGGGGCGGGACGGGATCGGGCATCGGCTACTCCCCTGCGCTCAGCGGCCCGGCGGGCGCGCGGCCATGCGCAGCATCTGCATGGACTTCTGGTAGAAGCCGATGGCCGCGTCGTAGGCCATGCGGCTCTCGGCCATCTTCAGCATCTGCTCCTCGACCACCACTGCATTGCCGTCGAGGGTGGTCTCGGAGTCCGGCGCGGCGACGGCGTCGAAGCGCGCGGCCTGTCCGGCCGGGGCGATGTGCATGGCGCTGGTGCGGGTCATCGTCAGCGGCCCGCCGTTGCGCAGGGCCGCGGCGAAGTCGGTCGGCAGCTGGAGGTCGCGGCCGACATAGCCGGGCGTGTCGGAGTTGGCGACGTTCTGTGCGATGACGCGCTGCCGCTCGTCGAGCCAGTTCAGGCGGCCCTTGATCTGGCTGATCAGCGGCAGGTCGGCGAAGCCCAAGGCGCTTTTCTCCGGGCGCGGATCGCCCACGATTCGATGGGCAGAAACTGCCGCCTCCATGGTTAATGGAGGGTTATCTCAACGCGGCGTTAACCATAGTCGCAGGAGTCTGCGGCCGCCGGCACGGGCGCCGGCGGGGCCGCGCCGCATGAATTTCCTCGACCTGCTCAGGGCCCTGTTCGCCCTCGCCTTCACCCTCGGGGTCATCGGACTGGCGGCCTGGGCGGCGCGGCGGTACGCCCCGCAGCTGCTGGCGAAGCTGAGCGCCGAGCGCGGCGAGCGGCGCATGCAGGTGGTCGAGACCCTGGTGCTGGACCCGGCCCGCCGGCTGGTGCTGGTGCGGGTCGACTCCGAGGAACGCCTGCTACTGCTCGGCGAGGGCCGCGAACTGATCGAACCCCGCGGGGACGCCCAGTGAAGCCCGCCCCCCTGTTCGTCGTGCCGACCCGCGCCGAGCTGAAGCGGGCGGCCCTGCTGTCGCTGCTGACCACGGCCTTCTGCCTTATCTGGCCGCTGGCCGCACTGGCGCAGGAGGCGGCGCAATCGGGCGCGGCGATCAACATCGACCTCGGCACCGGCGCCGGGCTGACGCAGCGCGTGGTGCAGCTGGTCGGGCTGATGACGGTGCTGTCGCTGGCCCCCTCGATCGTCATCATGACCACCAGCTTCGTGCGCATCGTGGTGGTGCTGTCGCTGCTGCGCACCGCCCTGGGCATGCAGCAGTCGCCGCCGAACGCGGTGCTGGTGTCGCTGGCCCTGTTCCTGAGCGCCATCGTCATGGCCCCGACGTGGCAGGACGCCTATGATTCGGGCATCCGGCCGCTGATGGACCAGCAGATGGAGCTGCCGCAGGCCTTCGACGCGGCGTCCGAACCGGTGAAGACCTTCATGCTCGGCCAGGTGGACCAGGACGACCTCGCCCTGTTCACGCGACTGTCGCAGATCGAGGCCCCGTCGAGCGCCGCCGACCTGCCCCTCCGGGTGATCACTCCGGCCTTCATGATCAGTGAGCTGAAGCGCGCCTTCGAGATCGGATTTCTCCTTTTCGTTCCGTTCCTTGTGATCGATCTGGTGGTCGCCAGCGTGCTTATGTCGATGGGCATGATGATGCTGCCTCCGGTAGTGGTCTCGCTGCCGTTCAAGCTGATCTTCTTCGTGCTCGTGGACGGCTGGCGACTGGTCGCCGGAAGCCTCGTGGAGAGCTTCCAGAGAGCCTCCGGAACAGGGTAAATCCCCAGTCTGTAAGGCTTTCAGAGGCAAAGCCGCTTGCCATGCGGCGAAAAAGCGGCGTTGATCCCCCGGTCATCGCCCCGGAATCGGGGGGCGAACTTCAATCGGGAAACGACCCACAATGACCACTCAAGCCGAACTCATCGCCGCCGTCGCCAAGGACGCGGGCGTCAGCCAAGCCGACGCCGGCCGCGTCCTCGACGCCGTCGTGAAGAACATCCACAAGTCGCTGACCTCGGGCCAGGACGTCCGCATCTCGAACCTCGGCGTGTTCGACACCGCCGAGCGCGCCGCCCGTGAAGGCCGCAACCCGGCCACCGGTCAGACCATCAAGATCGCCGCTTCGAAGGCCGTGCGCTTCCGCGTCTCGAAGCCGCTCAAGGACGCGGTCAACAAGTAAGCCGGATCAGGCGGCGGGCCGGGCAGCCGGCGCCGCCGCCGCAGGCTGTGGACGGGCGGGGACCGCAGGGCGGCCTCCGCCCGTCTTGCGTCTGAGGTCGGCCTTCATCTCGGCCACCCACCCGGCGAAGGTGTCCGCCGAAGCGGTCAGGGCGGCGAAGTCGGTCGGCGCGCCGGCCCCGTCCATCCCGGCCAGGGCGATCGAGAGGGCAGTCTTTGCGCGCGCGCCCTCGACGAACGGACGGTAGCGGGCCGACAGCCGCGCCAGGCCCGCGGTGTCCCGGGCCAGCGAATAGCCGACCCCCGCCCGGATCAGCCGCGCCTCCTCGTCGGGCGCCAGGGCCGCCGGGTTCTCGTGACGGGCGCCGAGGCGGGCCTCATAGAGGGCGGCGGCCTCGCCCCACTTCTCCTGCTTCCAGTAGATCTCGGCGCGCACGTCGCGGGCTTCCGGAGAAGCGTCCGAGCCCAGCACCTCCGAGGCGTGGTCGTAGCGGCCGAGCCCGGTCAGGGCGCGCGCCTCCAGCGCCCGGCGCTCGGCGTTCAGGGCGCTGGGCAACAGGGTGGTGCGCGAGCTCCAGATGGCCTGCAGCGCCGCCTCGGGCTGACGGTCCATCAGGTAGACCCGGGCCAGATCGGTGGCCACCTGCGCCTTCGCGACCCCCTCCAGCCGCTCGTCGACCTGGTGCTTGAGCAGTTCGGCCGCCTGGTCGAGCAGATCGACGTCGACCAGCCGGCGCGCCAGCCGCCGCACCATCTCGTCGCCGTCGGCGCCGATGGGGGTCAGGTCGCGGAAATCGTAGAACAGACCCAGCGCCTGCACCGGCTGCAGGCCGTCGGCGCCGCCCTCGAGGAACAGCATGCGGAAGGCGGCCAGAAGGTCGGCGGACAGCTCCGTGGCAGCCGGCAGGCGGCTGAGGCGCGCGCCGGCTCCCTTCAGGGCGGTCAGCGCCTCGCGATACAGGCCCTGGGAGAGATACAGACGCCCCAGCTCGCGGATCACCGCGAGTTCGACGGCGTCGCCCCGCCAGCGCCAGCGCAGGGCTTCCAGCTCCTTCGCGGCCGCATCGGGCTTCATCGTTCCCTTGCCGAGCGACAGGCGCACCACGCCCAGCCGCGCCGGCACGGCCACCTTCTCGAGCGGGGCCCGGCCGACGGCGGTGTAGACCGCCAGCGCCCGGTCGACGACGCCCTCCTTCTCGAACAGCCGCGCCTGCACCAGACGGGCGGCGAGTTGCTCGGCCGCGGGAATGTCCTGACTGAAGGCGTAGGCGAGCAGGGCGCGGGCGGCGGGAAAGTCGCCGCTCTCCAGCGCCGCCTCGGCGTGGGCGGCCCCGAAACGCGCGCGCCACACCGGCGGAAAGTCGTCCACGACCCTGGCGCCGGCCGCGAAGGCCTGCCGGGCTCCGGCCCAGTCGCCCTGTCGACTGGCGATGTAGCCGCGCCAGACGGCGGCCGCGGGGTCGCCGGCGACGGCGGCGGAGGCGAAGTCGGCCTGGGCCTCCTCGAAGCGGCCGATGGAGGCGCGGGCGGCGCCGCGCAGACCGCGCAGTTCCGGCTCGCCGGCCATGCCGGGCGCCTGGTCGACGATGGCGTTCAGCACGCCGACGGCCTCATAGCCGAGACCCGAACCGGCCAGGAAGCGGGCCAGCGCCAGCCGCGCCTCGACGGGCGCGCGCGGGTCCTCGCCGGCCGCCACCGCTTCCGTCGCGGCCGCCTCCTGCAATTCCCGGTGGCGGGCCGCGAAGCCGGCGTGCCCCGGATCGGCCCATTCGGCGAGTATGAGCCCCGCGTGACGGGCCTTGCGCGGCGCGCCGGCGCTGGCCGCCGGAGCCTCCAGCGCGGCCGAGGGCGGCGACAGGATCAGGCCGCCGGGACGCTCGAGGGTGACCAGGTCGCCCTCGGCGCGGATGGCCAGATCGGAGACCGGCGTCTCCACGGCGAGCCCCTGCGCGGTCGGCAGCAGGGCCATGTCGACGGTGCTCCGGCGATCGCCGAAGCCCTTGCCCGGGGCGAGGGCGGTGACGGCGGCGAAACGATCGCCGGCCAGGGGATCGGTCAGCCAGATGGCCTTGGTGGCGCCCGCCATGCGCGCCACGAGGGCCGGCTTTCCGCCCTCGTCCCGTTCGATCAGTACCCCTTCGACCGCGGTCGCCGGACCGCCGATGGTCACGCTCCAGACCGGCCCGCGCGCCTCGGCCGAGACGGCCAGCCCCACCGGGGCGGCGAGGCGCAGGGCCACGTGACCGGGCCCGCCCGTCCAGTGCGCCGACGAGGCCGGCCCAAGCGCCTCGGCGCCCGCCAGGTCGAGGCGGGCGGCGCGATCGAACACCACCCACACCGCTTCTCCGCGGCGGAAGACGGCGGCGCCCACCGGCTCGTCCCAGCGGAACTCGAGGGTGACCTTGTCCGGCGCGGCGCGGGAAATCACCGGCACAGTCGCCGCGGAGGCGGATGCTTCCGGCGCGGCGGGAGCCTCGGCGTAGAGATTGAGCCAGACCGCGCCATCGGCCACGCCGTTGCGGACGCCGGCTCCCTCGGCGAGGGTCAGCACCACCTCGGTGGCGCCGCGGACGGCGCGCGTCTCCACCTTCTCGACCCCGGGCGGCGGATCCACCCGCAGGCGGGAGACGTCCGGCGCGGCGGTCGTGCCGATGCGCACCACGACGTCGCGGCCGTCGCGGCGCACCTGGGAGCGGGCGCCGATGACGCCGGCGAACTCGACCCGGGTGAAGGCCTCGTTGGCCCCCACGCGGATGGTGACCGGATCCAGCGCCGCGCCCGCCTCCTGGGCCAGCGGCGCCAGCGGGGCGAACGCGACCGCCCCGGCCGCGGCGGCGGCCACGGTCGACTTCAGGATTCGCCTGGTTGCGCGGGCCCCGGACATACGCGCGCACCCTCGCGCGCGGGGCCTTTCAACGCGGTTAACGGTTGGTGACCGTCGACCGGGTCAGTCGTGGCCGGTCATGCCCTTGGAGGGATCGTCCGACGGGGTGTCCGGATCGATACGGCGATCGACGCCCGCGTTGCGCAGTTTGGCCCAGGCGAACAGGACGCCAAGGATGAGCGGGCCTCCCACAATGACGATCAGCCAGGGAAATCCTTCCATGTGAGTCTCCGGTCTGGGCCGGCCCGGCGGGCCGGCGGTGAACCCCGTCAGCGGCGCGTGCGGCCAAGCAGCGGCAGGCCGATGAGCAGGGGGAGGAAAAAGAACAGGAACCGGCCGCCGCTGGCGTACCAGACGACCACGGCGATCCCGATCGCCGCCACGACGAGGCCGAGCATCAGCGGCCAGCGCATCAGCTCACCGCCTCGCGCAGCAGCCGCAGCGCCACGCGCAGGCACTCCAGCCGCACCGGCCCGCGGCCGACGTCGCCGAAATGGTGCTCCTCGTGCACCGTCGGGGCGCCCGTCGCCGCCAGGGCGAAATGCACCAGCCCGGGCTCGTCATCGGGACCGGCCGGGCCGGCGAATCCGGTGATCGCCACCGCCGCGCCGGCCCCGGACTCGCGCAGCGCGCCCTCGGCCATAGCGCGGGCGACCGGCTCCGAGACGGCCCCGTTCTGGCGGATCAGCCGCAGGGGCACACCGAGCTCGTGCGCCTTGGCCTCGTCGGTATAGACCACGTAACCGCGCTCGAAGGCGTGGGACCGCCCTTCGACATCGGTGAGAACGGACGCCACCAGTCCGCCGGTGCAGCTCTCGGCCGTGGCGAGGGTGATCCCGCGATCGCAGGCCGGCTTGAGAACGGCCTCCACGAGGCGCTCGACGTCGTCGGGAAGGGCGGGGCTGAGCGTCTCGGTCATCAGGGCGGGAACGGCGGCGCGGGGGCGGTGTTCCCCGCGACATCCGGCCCCGCTTGCGGGGCGCGCCGGCCGGGCCGACATGGAGAGCTTTCCAGGGACCGCCCGATGACCGAACCCTCCCGCCCCCGCCTCAGCCCCATGAAGACCGGGCTGCGCTGCCGTTGCCCGCGCTGCGGCGAGGCCTCGATGTTCAAGGGCTACCTCAGCCTGCGCGATGCGTGCCCGGCCTGCGGCCTGTCCTACGACTTCGCCGATCCGGCCGACGGCCCGGCCTTCTTCGGCATGAGCGTCGTCGGTCTGGTCGGCATGGGGCTGTTCATGTGGTTCGAGTTCACCGTCCACCCGCCGATCTGGGTCCACATGGTGGTGACCATGCCCCTGCTGGTGCTGGCCTGCCTCGCGGTGCTGCGGCCCCTGAAGGGCTGGCTGGTGGCCGAACAGTACGTGCACAAGGCGACCGAGGCGGAATGGGACAGCGTCGGCGGCCACGGCGAAGGCTCCCGGTGGCGCTGACGGACGCCGCATGAACGCCATCGAACTCGGTCCCCTGGTCCTGTCGGGGGAGCGCTTCGCCATCCTGCTGGGCGTGCTGGTGTTCATGGTCGGCTCCGGCTGGCTGGCGTCGCGGATCAGCCCCCGCTTCAATCCGTGGAGCACGACGGTGGCGCTGGGCGGCGTCGCCGCGGCCCGGTTGGCCCATGTCGTCGGGCATTGGGACTATTTCCGCGACGATCCCCTGCGCGCCCTCGCCGTCTGGCAGGGCGGCTTCGACTGGCTCTGGGTGCTGCCGGTAGTCGTCGTCGCCTCACTGATCTTCCTGCGCGAGCGCCGGCTGATGGCCTGGGCGGTCGCGCCGGTCGCGGTCTCGGCCCTGGTGTGGAGCGCCGCGCATCATGTCTCGTCGCGGACCGAACCCCTGCCCCCGCCGCCGCTCACCCTCGCCGCCCTGTCGGGCGCGCCGGTCGATCTGGCCGCGCCAGTCGGCCAGCCCACGGTGATCAACCTCTGGGCCACCTGGTGCGCCCCCTGTCGCCGCGAGATGCCCGCGCTGGACGCGGCCGCCCGTCGTCACCGCGATGTCCGCTTCCTCTTCGTCAACCAGGGGGAAGCGCCGGAGACTGCGGATCGCTTCCTCGCGAGCGAAGGCCTGGCCCTCGAGCACGTGCTGCTGGACCGCGGCCAGGCGGTGGCGCAGCACTACGGGACCGTCGGCATTCCCGTGACCCTGTTCCTGCACGCAGACGGCCGGCTGGCCAGGGCTCACATGGGCGAGATCGCGCCCGAACAGATCGACACCGAAATCCGGCGACTGGAGCGCGCCCCGCCGATCGCGCGAGGCGGGGCCGGAACCACCCGTTCGCCCGCCGCTTCCTGAACAAGGCCGGGGCCGTGCCCGGCGCGACAGCGAGGCCCGGATGCAGACTTTCACCCACGGCGGCGCCGAGATCGCCGCCTTCCACGACGCGACGACCGGCAGCTGGCAGTATGTGGTGATCGACCCCGCCACCCGGGCCGCGGCGATCATCGACCCCGTGTGGGACTTCGACGAGAAGGCGGCGGCGACCTCGACCCGCAACGCGGCGGAGATACTCGGCTTCGTCCGCGACCGGGAGCTCAAGGTCGAGTGGATCCTCGACACCCATCCTCACGCCGATCACTTCTCGGCCGCCCCATGGCTGCAGGCCGAACTGGGCGCCCCGACCGCCATCGGCGAGAAGGTCGCCGGCGTCCAGGCGCTGTGGAAGGACCTCTACGGCCTGCCGGACGACTTTCCCACGGACGGACGGCAGTGGGACCGGCTGTTCAAGGCCGGGGAAACCTTCCGCGTCGGCGAGTTGACCGGGCGGGTGATGTTCTCGCCGGGGCACACCCTGGCCTCGATCACCTATGTCATCGGCGACAACGCCTTCGTCCACGACACCCTGATGATGCCCGACTCGGGCACTTCCCGCGCCGACTTCCCCGGCGGCGACGCCCGCGCCCTGTATCGCAGCATCCGGGACATCCTCGCCCTGCCGGACGACGCCGGGATCTTCGTGGGCCACGACTACGGGCCCGATGGCCGCGAGCCCGCCTGTTTCAGCACGGTGGTGGAGCAGAAAGCCCGCAACATTCACGTCGGCGGCGACCGGTCCGAGGCCGACTTCGTGGCCCTGCGCGAGAGGCGCGACGCCACCCTTACGTCTTCGAAGCGCCGGTTTCCGGTCCGCTGACGATCAGCGACGGCTCGATCGAACAGGTCTTCACCGCCGGCCGCTGAGCCGCCTGCCGAAAGAAAAGAACGATGAACTGGTTTCCCTCTTCCTGTCTCTCGACGGCCGGATCGGTCGCAAGGACTTCTGGATCGGCGCCCTGGTGCTGATCGGCGTCGGCCTCCTGACCAGCCTGATGCCGATCGTCGGCCCCCTGGTCTCGCTTGCGCTCATCGCGCCGTGGTCCTGCCTGATGGCGAAGCGGCTGCACGATTTCGGCCGCTCGGCCTGGCTGGTCCTGATCGCGCTGATCCCGTCTGCCGCCTCGGCCGCCCTCGGTCTGTTCACGGCGCTGGCGGCCGCCAACGCCGCCACCATGGGCGCAGCCTTCGCCGGCGCGGGTCTCACGCTGATCGTGTCCTTCATCGCCCTGCTCGCCTCGCTGGGCTTTCTGATCTGGGTCGGAGTCCAGCCCGGCGACCCCCGGCCCAACGCCTTCGGACCGACGCCGGATTCGATGGTCTGAAGCGCGCCGCGGCCGGTTCGCGCCGGCCCGGCGGGCGACGAAGGCGCTGGCGACCCCG
The DNA here is from genome assembly GCA_023424215.1 of Pseudomonadota bacterium. Lineage (GTDB taxonomy): Bacteria > Pseudomonadota > Alphaproteobacteria > Caulobacterales > Caulobacteraceae > Brevundimonas. The sequence continues at coordinate 8,832 of JAFAEC010000179.1, read as the reverse complement.
GGAGGACTCCAACCTCCGACCTCGGCTTTAGGAAAGCCTTGCTCTATGCAGCTGAGCTACGGGGCCACGCAGGGGCTGACCTAGCGGCTTGCGCGGCGCGGGGGAAGCGTCGCCGGGGAAATTCGCCGCGGCCCGCGGGATCCTCCCCTGTTCGATAGCGGGCTTGCAGGGCCGCAGGGGAGTTCCGGATCCGGTTGTGGTTAATCGGCCTTAAGATACAATATCCTGTAGGGAACAAATCCCGAATCGGGCGGTGTCGGCGATTCGGTCCCGATTCGTTTCGCCCCTGTTCCGTCACGGCGACGCTTGTCGTTTACCGGGCCCGCGAGCCTTGCGGCGCCGCTTGAGGAACGGATCGCGAAGGGCCACCTTTCACCGGTATGAGTGACCGAGGCGCAGGAGCGGCCCCGTCGCGGGTCGCCGCGATCCTGGGTCCCACCAACACCGGCAAGACCCACCTGGCGGTCGAGCGGATGCTCGGCCACGCATCCGGCATGATCGGCCTGCCGCTGCGCCTGCTGGCGCGCGAGATCTACGACCGCGTCGTCCGGCAGCGGGGCGCCGCGGCCGTGGCCCTGATCACCGGCGAGGAGAAGATCGTCCCGGCCCGGCCGCACTACTTCGTGTGCACCGTCGAGGCGATGCCGCTGGAGCGGTCGGTGGAGTTCCTCGCCGTCGACGAGATCCAGCTGGTCGCCGACCCCGAGCGCGGCCACGTCTTCACCCAGCGCCTGCTGCACGCCCGCGGCCGGGCCGAGACCATGTTCCTGGGGGCCGGGACCATGGCGCCGCTGGTCCGGGCGCTGGTTCCGGACGCGGAGATCGTCGCCCGCGACCGCCTGTCGACACTCAGCTACGCCGGGTCGAAGAAGCTGACCCGCCTGCCCCGGCGCAGCGCCATCGTCGCCTTCTCGACCGAGCAGGTCTACGCCATCGCCGAACTGATCCGGCGCCAGCGGGGCGGAGCGGCGGTGGTGATGGGCAGCCTCAGCCCGCGCACTCGCAACGCCCAGGTCGAACTGTTCCAGTCGGGCGAGGTCGACTTCCTTGTGGCGACCGACGCCATCGGCATGGGGCTGAACATGGACGTCGACCATGTCGCCTTCGCCGGCCTGCGCAAGTTCGACGGCCGCCGCACCCGCTGGCTGCACGCCCACGAGATCGGCCAGATCGCCGGGCGGGCGGGACGGCATCTGCGCGACGGGACCTTCGGCGTCACCGGCGAGGCGCTGGAGCTGGACCCGGACCTGGTCGAACAGGTGGTCGAGCATCGCTTCGACCCGGTCGAGGCGGCCGAGTGGCGCAACGCCCGGCTGGATTTCGACACCCTGCCCGACCTGCTGCGCTCGCTGACGGTGACGCCGCAGCGTTTCGGCCTGCGCCTGACCGAGCCCGCGCTGGACGAGGTGTTGCTGCGCCGGCTGGCCCAGGATGCGGCGGTCAACCGGGTGAGCCGGTCGCGCGGCGCCCTGATGCGGCTGTGGGAGGCCTGCCAACTGCCCGACTTCCAGAAGACGACGCTGGACGAGCACGCCCGGCTGGCGAAGGACATCTTCGAAGCCCTGACCGGCCGACGGGGCCGGCTGACAGAAGAATGGATCGCGCCGCGCTTCGCCGCCCTCGACAGGGACGACGGCCAGATCGATCAACTGTCGGCGCGGCTGTCCGGGGTGCGCACGCTGAGCTACATCGCCAACCGACCCGACTGGCTGGACCAGGCGCAGGGCTGGCGCGACCGGACCAAGGCGCTCGAAGAACGACTGTCGGACGTGCTGCACGAGCGGCTGACGGCGCGCTTCGTCGACCGTCGCACCACCGCCCTGATGCAGGCCCTGAACGTCCGGGGCGACGCCCTGGCCGCGGTGGCCGACGACGGCGAGGTGGTGGTCGAGGGTCACGTGGTCGGCCACCTGAACGGCGTCGACTTCCAGATCGACCGGGGCGGATCGGCCCTGGCCGACCGGGCCCTGAGGCACGCCGCCCGGCAGGCGGTGACGCCGGAGATCGCCCGCCGTCTCGGGCGACTGGCCGCGGAGCCGGATGAGGCCTTCGCCGTGACTCCCGACGGAGCCGTGATGTGGCGCGGCGCGCAGGCCGGGCGGGTGGTCGGCGGCGAGCCGTTCGCGCCGAAGGTGCGGCTGCTGGGCGATCTCGGCTCGGTCGCCGCGCGCGAGCGGGCGACGAGACGGCTGGAGGCCTGGCTGGCCTCCGAGGCCGGGCGCGCGCTGCGGCCGCTGCGCCGGCTGAAGACGGCGATCGAGAGCGGCACGCTGAAGGGCCTGCCGCGCGGGATCGCGTTCCGGCTGGTGGAGGCCGGCGGGGTGATCGACCGGCGCGAGGTGGAGCGCGATCTGGCCGCGCTCAGCCAGGCTGAACGACGCACCCTGAAGGAATTCGGGGTGCGGGTGGGCATCCACTCCGTCTGGCTGCCCGGCCTGCTCAAGGACCGGGCCAGGGGCGTGGCCCAGGCGTTCGTCGCCGACGGGCCGGCGCGGCCTCGGGCGACGGGGCTGGGGATCCTGTCCGATCCGCCCCCCTCGCCCCGTCAGTTGTCGGCCTTCGGCCTGCGCGCGGTCGGACGCTTCACCGCGCCGGTGGAATGGCTGGAGGCCCTGTCGGAACGGCGGGGGAAGGGCGGCGGCCGGCTCGGCGACGGGGACCTGACGGAGCTCGGGGTGAGCGAGGCGGAGGCGAAGGCGGTGCTGGCCGCATTGAAGACGCCGCGAGCGCAGCAGGCGGAGCGGCGGGGACGCCAGCCGAAGCCGGTCAAGGATTCGCCGTTCGCCGCACTCTCGGCCCTGACCGCGCCCGAGCCTGCGCCGGCCCGCCGCCGTCGCCCGCGCCGGCGCAGGACCGCCGCTTCGTGAGCGAGGCCGGCTGCCGCATCGACGTCTGGCTGTGGCGCGCCCGCTTCGCGAAGAGCCGCTCGCTGGCGGCCGCCATGATCGAGCGCGGGGCGGTGCGCCTGACCCACAACGGCGTGCAGACCCGTCTCGACAAGCCGAGCCGCACCGTCCACGTCGGCGACGCCCTGGTGTTCGCACTCGGCGGCCGGCTGGTCGAACTGGAGGTGTTGGGGCTGGGCGACCGGCGTGGACCGGCGGCAGAGGCCCGCGCCCTTTACGAGGCGCGGGCCCCGGAGGCCTGAAGCCCTACTGGCGGACGAACTCGCCCTCGATGTGCAGCTTCACCTCGTCGCCGAGCGCCGGCAGGGCGAAGTCGATGCCGAACTCCGAGCGCCTGATCGTCGCCTCGCCGTCGAAGCCGGCCTTGTAGGCGCCCATGGACTGGCCGGCCTGGTTGAACTCGACCTCCATGGTCACCGGCCGGGTGACGCCGCGCAGGGTCAGGTCGCCGGTCACGGTCGCCTCGGACGGGTCGTTGGCGTCGACGGCCACCGAGCGCGAGACGAAGGTGGCGACCGGGTGGTTGGCGGTGTCGAAAAAGTCCGGGGTCTGCAGGTGGGCGTCGAGGCCATCCGAGTTGGAATCCACGTCGGTCAGCGGAATCGTCGCCGTCAGCCGTGAGTTGGCCGGATTGGCCGGATCCAGCGTCAGGTCGGCCTGCACGTTCACGAACTGGCCGACGTAGGTCGAGAAGCCGAGGTGGTCGACCGACCAGGTGATCTTGCCGTGGTCGGGATCGAGCTTGTAGGCGCCGGCCTGGACCTCGGCGGGCACGCGGGTGAGCGCCTGCCGGGCCGCGACGGTCCCGCCGCCCAGAAGTCCGACGGAGAGAGCCCCGACGATGACAAGACGGGAAAGCGGACGCATGGAAATCTCCTGGTTATTCGCAACTGCTGCAGGCACAGATAACCGGCGTGGCGTGGGACGCAAGGGGCGCTGTGCGATTTGGTCGCCGATCCCGGAAGTTGACAGTTGAAACGACGGGGGTCATGTCCCCCGCGTCTCCCCGCCTCCGCGTGATCCTCGCCCCCAATGACCTACATCGTCACCGACGCCTGCGTGAAATGTAAGTTCATGGACTGCGTCGAGGTCTGCCCCGTCGACTGCTTCTACGAGGGCGAGAACTTCCTGGTCATCGCCCCGGACGAGTGCATCGACTGCGGCGTCTGCGAGCCGGAATGCCCTGTCGACGCCATCAAGCCGGACACCGAGGACGAGCCCGACGGCAAGTGGCTTCAGGTCAACGCCGAGTACGCCAAGGTCTGGCCCAACATCACGGTGAAGGGCACGCCCCCGGCCGACCGGGAGCAGTACGAGCGCGAGACCGGCAAGTTCGAGAAATACTTCTCGCCGAAGCCGGGCAAGGGCTCCTGACAACCACAGGTACGGGCGAGTCGCGACGCCCTGTCGCAGGCCGGAGAGGATTTCCAGCCTTCCGTACGCTGACGCTGTGGACGTTTTGAAATTCCGCAGATTTGTGATAGGTTCCTGTCATTGGGTCGGGCGGTCTGCGAAAACCTCGCGCCGCCCGCGTTTGCGACAGAATCCCGTCCACGCAGACGGGATCGGCCAGAGGTTGGGTGATCCGTTTCCGCAACTGACGACTTGAGGACATCTCCGACGGACCTTGCTCCGCCGGCCGCGCCCCCGTCGCACTTGCGCCTTCGCCTCGCCCTTCCCCGCTGCGCCGGGAAAGGAATGACATGACGAGCAAGACCGGTCTGGAATTCAAGGTTGGCGACGCGGTCGTCTATCCGGCGCACGGCGTCGGCAAGGTGGCGGCGATTGAGACCCAGGAAGTGGCCGGGATGTCGCTGGAGGTCTACGTCGTGACCTTCGACCACGAAAAGATGACGCTGCGCGTGCCGACCAAGAAGGCCAAGACCGCCGGCCTGCGCTCGCTGGCCGCCGACGACGTCGTCACCAAGGCGCTGACCACCCTGAAGGGCCGCGCCCGCATCAAGCGCACCATGTGGTCGCGTCGCGCGCAGGAGTACGAGGCCAAGATCAACTCGGGCGACCTGATCTCGATCGCCGAGGTGGTCCGCGACCTGCACCGCGCCGAGAGCCAGCCGGAGCAGTCCTACTCGGAACGCCAGCTGTATGAATCGGCGCTGGACCGCATGGCCCGCGAGGTCGCCGCAGCGAACAAGATCGACAAGGACGCCGCCGTCGAACTGCTGGGCAAGTCGCTCAGCGCGAAGAAGGCCGTGGTCGCCGCCGCCGAGGAAGCCGAAGCCGCCTGATCGGGCGACATCGCCGCATACAGGAAGGGCCCGGGAGCGATCCCGGGCCCTTTTCTGTTCAGTGGCCGGTCCCGGTGCCCGAGACATGCTCCAGGTAGGCGATGACGTCGGCGATCTCCTGCGGCTCGAACTGGAAGGCCGGCATCGCCGGGTGCGCGGTCACCAGCCCCTCCGCGAACGCCTCCTGCAGGTCCGCCACCGGATAGAGCACGCCCATGTCGCGGAACGGCGGCGCGGCGGCCATCGGGCTGTCGCCGCTGCGCTCCACGGCATGGCAGCCGGCGCACCTCAGACGGACGAGCACGGCCCCTCGATCGACCGATCCGGTCAGGGTCGCGGGAGGCGCGACGGCGGCCCCCGCGGGGTCGGCGCCGTTGGCGGCGCAGCCCGCCAGCGTGAGCGCGGCGGCCATCGCCGCAGGCGTCTTCAGTCTCATCCCCAAACCCCTCCGGGAAATCCCGGTATTGCACCGGGCGTCTGTTGGTCGTCCAAAGGCGTTACCCCCTCGCTCCGCCGAGGTGGCGAGCACAGGAGACGTCAATGGCCGATTTCTACCATATCCGTCTGGAGTTGGCGCGCGAGCCCGGCCGGCCGGCCGGAGATCCTACCGAGGGCTACGATCTGGTGGCGCCGCTGGACGGTGAAGGACGGCTCGACCCCGCCGGATGCCGGGAGAATCCGGAGCGCTGCTACGCCCGCCGTTTCGTCGACGGGACGACCGAGGCCAAGGGCCGCCTGCGCCACGGGCCGGGCGACCGCTGGACGATCGACCTGGAGCCCGGCGAGGCGGACGACGCCGTCGGATTCCGCTTCGGCGACGAGCGCTTCGTGGCCGGCGAATACGTCAGCCTGACCCTGACCGACGGCGAGCAGCACACCTACGCCGTGGCGGCCGTCGCCCCGGTCTGAATCAGAAGTATTCGGCGTTGGCCGGGCACTGCGCGCTGATGCGCCGGGCCGTGATGCTGGCCGGGATATAGGGCGTGCCGCGCGCCAGCTGGGCCCCGCCGGTGAACCGGAAGTTCTCGGTCGCGTACGGCCCGTTCAGCCGCACGTTGACCCGGCGGCCCTTGCGGTCTTCGCAACTGCCCTCGAAGCGCGCATTGCCGTCGCCGACCTCACGCACCGGATAGGTGCAGCGCCAGCGGCGGGTCGACAGCCCGCCGAAGAAGCGATTGATCTCGCTGGGGCGGACGCACTTCTGCTCGGTGTCCCGCACGCCCAGCACGCTGGTGGTGTACTCCCAGTAGCCCGGCTGGGGCTGGCCAGCGGCGGCCTGCGGCGGCGTGGCGGCCGACGGGGCGGACATCAGTAGGCCGGCGGCCACGACGGGCGCGGCGACGACGGCGGTGCGGATCAGGCTGGTCTTCATGGGAATCCCGGGAGTGACGATGCGCTTCATGCACAAGGCCGATAGAAGATGGCGCTTGAACGGCGGCTGAACGGCCCTGTTCCGCCCCGGCCCGCCTTGACGCGGCGGGGACTCCTCCTCTATACGCCCCCCTCTCGCGCGGGACGACCTCCCGCGCGCACCTGTTTCATGCGTCCGCCGTCTGCGCGGCCAGCGCCCGAAGGATAGTCAGATGTCGCGTCGTTGCGAACTCACCGGTATCGGCCCGATGGTCGGCCACAGCGTGAGCCACTCGAACATCAAGACCAAGCGCCGCTTCCTGCCGTCGCTGAAGGCGGTCAAGGTGACCTCGGACGCGCTCGGCCAGACCTTCTCGCTGCGCATCTCCAACGCCGCCCTGCGCACCCTCGACTACAAGGGCGGCCTGGACGCCTTTATCGTCAAGGCCCGCGACGAGCAGCTGTCGCCCGCCGCCCAGCGCATCAAGCGCCAGGTGAAGGCCAAGCTGGCCGAGCAAGCCGCGGCCTGATCGCCGCGACATCGAAGTCCCGACAGGGGCCGGCGGAAGCGCCGGCCCTTTTCGTTTGCGCGTCACAGACGGTCCCGCCAGTCTGGCGCCCTGTTCGTCCGGGGAGCCGTCCGTGTCCATAACCATCCGCCGCGCCGCCCTTCTCGGCGCCTCGCTCCTCGCGCTCGCCGCCTGCGCCACGGCGCCGGCCCCCGCCCCGGACGTCGTGCCTGACGTCCGGCCGGAGCCGCAGGCCACGCCGGTCCCGGTTCGCGAATCCACCGCCTTCACCCTCGGCACCGACCAGCCGCGCACGCCCGAACAGCTGGCCATGCGCTTCGACAAGGCCGACCTGTCGATCCGGGTCATTCCGGATGATCGGGCGATCGACGCCATGGCGGTGCTGGACTTCACCGCGACGGCGCCGCTGGCGGCGGTGGTGGTCGAGCTGGACACCCTGCTGGACATCTCCTCTGTGCAGGTGGACGGCGTGGAGGCGAGCGGCTGGAGCAACCCGGAAGGGCGGATGACCATTCCCCTGCCCCGCACCCTGGCCGCGGGGGAGGCGGTGCAGGTGCGCATCGCCTACGCCGGCCAGCCCCGCGTGGCGCCGAACGCGCCGTGGGACGGCGGCTTCGTCTGGGCCACCACGGTCGACGGCCAGCCGTGGATCGCCACCGCGGTCCAGCCCGAGGGCTGCGACCTGTTCTGGCCGTGCATCGATCACCCGCTGGCGGAACCCGGCCGGGTCGACCTGCACATCACCGTGCCCTCGGATCTCGCCGCGCCGTCGAACGGCCGCTTCCTCGGCACGGAGGACCATGGCGACGGCTGGACCACATGGAACTGGTCGGCCGCCAACCCCAACACCTACGCCATCGCCCTCAACGTCGGCCCGTACGAGGAGAAGCGCGCCGACTACCGCAGCCGCTTTGGCAACGTGGTCCCGCTGTCCTACTGGCATCTGCGCACCGACGACCCCGCGAAGGTGCAGGCCCTGTTCGACCAGTTCGCGCCGATGATGGACTTCTACGAAGCGACCGTCGGCCCCTTCCCCTTCGGCGATGAGAAGATGGGCGTGGTCGAGACCCCGCACCTGGGCATGGAGCACCAGACGATCAACGCCTACGGCAACGAGTACAAGCTGGACGGCAAGGGCTACGACTGGCTGCTGCACCACGAGCTAGCGCACGAGTGGTTCGGCAACCAGATGACCAACCGCAACGCCGACGACATGTGGCTGCACGAGGGCCTGGGCAGCTACATGCAGCCACTCTACCTGCGCTGGCTGCACGGCGACCGCTACATGGAGGCGGAGCTGCTGGAACAGCGCAACCAGCTGCTCAACCTCTTTCCCGTCGTGTCGGGCGAGGATCGTTCAGAGGACGAGGTCTATGAACAGGACCGCGGGCCGGGGCTGGACCTGTACAACAAGGGCTCGCTGATCGCACACAGCCTGCGCCGGCTGGTCGGCGACGAGGTCTTCTTCCGCTCGGTGACCCGGCTGGTCTACGGCCGTACGGATCCACGTCCGGGCAACTTCACCACCCGAAACGCCACCACCGGCGAGTTCCTCTCCATCCTCGAGGAGGAAGCGGGACGCGACCTCGACTGGTTCTTCCGCGGCTATCTCTATAACGCCGCCCTGCCCGCCCTGCGCCAGACGCGTGACGGGGAGGTGCTACGGCTGGAATGGATCGCCGGCGACGGGCAACCGTTTCCGATGCCCCTCGAGGTCGAGGTCGATGGCCGGCGGACGATGCTCGCGATGACCGGCGGGGGGGGGGGGGGGGGGCCCCCCCCCCCCGGCCCCGCGGCGGG
>JAFAEC010000177.1 GCA_023424215.1 Pseudomonadota bacterium | reverse complement strand
GACCAAAGCTGCGTCGGCTGCGGCAATTGCGGCGTGGCGGACCACCACCCGACGCAGGCCGTTCGGATTGGCCCAGTCCAGACCCGCCTGCCGGGCCATGGCCTGCAGCTGGCCGGCCTCGAACACCACCGACGGCCCCGAACGGCGGCCGACGACGACGCCGGCGGCCGGGCCGGCCCCGTCGAAGACGTCGCCCAGGGTCACCGCGCCGTCCACGTCGACCGGATTGGCCTTCAGGCTCACCGGACCGGCCAGCGCCGGGGCCGCGATCAGGAAGGCGGCGGCGGCGCCGAGGATCAGGGCCCTCACGACTTCACCTGCGCGCTGACCGACAGCATCTGGTCGGCGGTGGTGATGACCTTGGAGTTCATCTCGTAGGCGCGCTGGGCGATGATCAGGGCGCTGATCTCGGCCACGGCGTCGACGTTCGACGCCTCGGTGAAGCCGTGCAGGATCTCGCCGAAGCCGATCTCGCCGGGCGTCCCGACGTTGGCGGGCCCCGAGGCCGCGGTCTCCAGCAGCAGGTTGTCGCCGACGGCTTCCAGGCCCGCCTCGTTGAAGAAGCTGGCCAGCTCCAGCTGGCCGACGATCTGCGGCTCGGGTTCGCCCTGGGTGATCACCTGCACCTGGCCGGACTTCGAGATCGAGATGTCGACCGCGTCCTGCGGGATGGCGATGTTGGGCTGCACCGCATAGCCGTCGTCGGTGACCAGCTGGCCCTCGCCGTTCACGGCGAAGTTGCCGGCCCGGGTGTAGGCGGTCTCGCCCGAGGGTAGCAGCACCTGGAAGTAGCCGCGGCCGTCGATGGCCATGTCGTAGCGGCCGCCGGTCTGGGTCGGCGTGCCCTGTTCGGTGACGCGGTAGACCGCGCCCGCCTTCACCCCCGCGCCGATCTGGATGCCGGTCGGGACCACCGTCCCCTGGCTGGACGACTGCGCCCCCATGCGCTCGACGTTCTGGTACAGCAGGTCCTGGAACTCGGCCCGCTGTCGCTTGAACCCGACCGTGTTCATGTTGGCGATGTTGTTCGAGATGACCTCGACGTTCAGCTGCTGGGCGGCCATGCCCGAGGCGGCGGTTCTGAGCGCGCGCATGTCTCAGCTCTCCTTTACGAAGCCCGGCCCAGCCGCTCGACGGCGCGGCGCGACAGGTCGTTGGTGTTCTCGATCATCCGCGTCACGCTCTCGTAGGCGCGCTGGATCTCGATGAGGTTGGTGATCTCGAGGATCGGATTGACGTTCGAGCCCTCCAGCATGCCCTGCCGGACGCGAGCGTCGTTGGCCTCGATCGGGGCGGCGTTGGAGGCGTTGCGGTACAGGCCGTCGCCGCCCTTCTCGAGCACGCCGAGGGTGGCGAAACGGACCAGGGCCAGCCGACCGACCGGCTGCCCGTTCTGGCTGATCGTGCCGTCGGCGCCGACCTGGGGCTCGCCGAGAGTCCGGTCGAGGATGATCTCGCCGGCGTCGCCCAGGACCGCATGCCCGCCCTGGGTGGTCAGCCGACCCTCCGGATCGAGCGTGAAGGCGCCGTCGCGGGTGTAGGCCTCGCCCGCGCCGTCCTGGACCTTGAAGAAGGCCGCGTCGCCCTCGATGGCGAAGTCCAGCGTCCGGCCGGTCTGCTCCAGCACGCCCTGGCCGTAGTCGCGGCCGACGCCATTATCGAGCACGAAGCTGACGCCCGGCCGCACGAAGGCGTTGCGGGCCCGCTCGCCGACCTCGGTCCCCAGCAGCAGTTGTTCGACCTTGAAGCCGGTGGTGTCCGCATTGGCGATATTGTTGGCCACGACGTCGAGTTCGCGGCGCAGGGTCATCTGGCGGGACAGTCCGGCGTAGGCGGCGTTTTCCACGGGCGGCTCCTTTCGCCCTTCCCCATCGCAACGTCCGTGCCACGGGCCGAAATCCAGGCACGGCGGGCGTTTCAGCGGCGAAGCTGGCCCCGGCGCCCGGCAGGATTTGCCGGTTCTAAACGGCTCGTTAACCAAACCCGGCTGGAATGACCCTGAGATTCTCGGGGTGTCGCGGCATGCTGAAGTTCGGCAAGAAGAAGGGCGGGAAGGGCGACGATGACGCCAACCTGCCCGCCGTCGCGGACGGCGAGGGCGGCGACGGCGAGGCCGCGCCTGCGAAGAAGAAGCTGCCTCTCCTGTTCATCGTCATTCCCGCCGCCCTTCTGGTGCTGGGCGGGGGCGGCGGCGCGGCCTTCCTGCTCATGCAGCCGAAGTCGGCAGAGGCGGGGGATCACGCCGCGCCGAAGAAGGGCGGGCACGCCAAGAAGGCCGAGAAGAAGGGCGGTCACGGCGGCGGCGGCGGAGAGGCCGACGCGTCGCTCGGGGTGATCAGCGAGGGCCCGGACGGGGTGGTCTTCTACGCCCTGCCGGACATGATCGTGAACATCCAGTCGGCGGACGGCCGGCCGACCTTCCTGAAGCTGAAGCTCACCCTCGAGATGCACGACCACGCCCTGGCCGAGCATCTGCAGGCCGAGATGCCGCGGCTGCAGGACATGTTCCAGGGCTTCCTGCGCGAGCTGCGGCCGGAGGACCTCGCCGGCTCCGCTGGCAGCTTCCAGCTGCGCGCCGAGATCCTGCGCCGCGTCAACCTGATCGCCGCGCCGGGCGAGGTCGACGCCGTGCTGATCGAAGAAATGCTGGTGCAATAGGCATGAGCGACGCCGCCTTCGCCGACGCCGCCGATCCGTTCGCCGAACCGCTCGAGCCGCTGGCCGAGGAGCGGCCGGCGCTGGGCGAGCGCGTCCTGAACCAGGACGAGATCGACAGCCTGCTCGGCTTCGACCTCGGCGACGACGACGCGTCCGAGCGCTCGGGCATCCGCGCCATCATCAACTCCGCGCTCGTCAGCTACGAGCGCCTGCCGATGCTCGAGATCGTCTTCGACCGCCTCGTGCGGTTGATGACTACCTCGCTGCGGAACTTCACCTCGGACAACGTCGAGGTCAGCCTCGACAACATCTCCTCGATCCGCTTCGGCGACTACCTGAACTCCATCCCGCTGCCGGCCATCCTGGCGGTGTTCCGGGCCGAGGAGCTGGACAACTACGGCCTGCTGACGGTCGATTCGAACCTGATCTACTCGATCGTCGACGTATTGCTGGGCGGTCGCCGCGGCACCGCCGCCCTGCGCATCGAGGGCCGGCCCTACACCACCATCGAGCGGGTGCTGGTGCAGCGGATGATCGAGGTCGTGCTCAACGACGCCCGCGCCGCCTTCGAGCCGCTGACGCCGGTGCACTTCAACCTCGACCGCCTCGAGACCAACCCGCGCTTCGCCGCCATCGCGCGTCCGGCCAACGCGGCCATCCTGGTCAAGCTGCGCATCGACATGGAGGACCGCGGCGGCCGCATCGAGCTGCTGCTGCCCTACGCCACCCTCGAGCCCATCCGGAAGATGCTGCTGCAGCAGTTCATGGGCGAGAAGTTCGGGCGCGACAACATCTGGGAAGGCCACCTGGCCACCGAGCTCTGGACCACCGGCACGGACGTGCGCGCCGTTCTGGACGAACAGCAGCTGCCGCTGTCGAAGGTGCTCGATCTCAAGGTCGGCGACACCCTGATGCTCAACGCCACGCCCGACTCCGAGGTCTCGGTCAGGGCGGGCTCGATCCCGCTGACCGTCGGCCGGATGGGCCGCAAGGGCCAGCACATCGCGGTCCGGGTCGAGGCCCCGGTGAACGTCGAGGCAGCCTCCAGCCTGTTGAAGGGAAGACGCTGATGACCGGAATGATTCTCGACGGCGTGCTGATGCTGCTTCTGGTCGCCGCCCTCGGCTACGGCGTGCGTCTGGAGAAGAAGCTGGCCGCCCTGCGCGCCGGACAGCAGGCCTTCGCCTCCGCGGTGACGGAACTCAACGCCGCCGCCGGCCGGGCCGAGGCGGCGCTGGCGTCCTTGCGCGCCTCGGGGCAGGAGACGGACCTGCTGCATGACCGCATCATCAAGGCGCGCGAGGTCAAGGCCCAGCTGGAGACCCTGATCGCCCGCGCCCCGGTCCAGCCCGCCCCGCGCGCGGCCGCCGTCGAATCGGCCCCGGCCTGACTCTTAAACACATCAGACGCTGCCGA
>JAFAEC010000053.1 GCA_023424215.1 Pseudomonadota bacterium | reverse complement strand
AAACCCCCCCGGGGGGGGGGGGGGCGCCCCCGGGGGCCTTTCGCTCGCCTGCAAACTCGCTCTTAACGCGCGTCGTGACACAGGAGCGGCATGGACCTGCTGATCCTCGCCCTGCTCGGCGTCATGCCCGCCCTCGTCATCGTCGGCGGCCTGAATGACCTCACCACCATGAAGATCCCGAACTGGATCTCCGGGTTGCTGGTCGTGTGCTTCCTCCCTGCGGCTCTGGCGGTCGGGTTGCCCTTGCGAGACCTCGCAGTTCACGTCGGCGTCGGCACGCTGGCCCTTTTCGTCGGCGCGGGGATGTTCGCCCTGCGCTGGATCGGCGGCGGGGACGCCAAGCTCATGGCCGCCGCGTGCCTGTGGCTGGGCGTGAGCGGCTCCGGCATGTTCCTGCTCTGGACCGGCCTGATGGGCGGACTCTTCTGTCTGGCGCTCATCTTCGCCCGCGCCAGGTTCCGGCCGTATGTGCTGCAGGCCCCCGGTTGGGTAGCCCAGCTGATGGAGCCCAAGGGCGACATCCCCTATGGCGTGGCGATCGCCGCCGGAGCACTGCTGGCCTGGCCGGAGTCTCCGCTGATGCTCCGCTTCATCGGGGCCTGATCGCCCCCTTTCCCGGTTTAGGCCCGCGTTAACTCCGGGCGGGCATGGTCGTTAACGGTAGGGGGCCTCCAGACCGTCTCGGTCCGCACGGTCCTGCCGGAGACCGCCGATGAAGCCTGCCCGGATCATTGTCATCTGCATCGCCGCCGTCGCCGCCATCGGGCTGGCGCTGGTCGTGCGCGCCATGGGATCGTCGTCCGGCCAGCCGACTGCGGTGGCTGCCGCCGCGCCGGCGGAGCCGCAGCCGATGGCCAAGGTTCTGGTCGCCGCCCACGATCTTCAGCCGGGGCAACGCCTGACCGACGCCGACATGGCCTGGAAGGACTGGCCCGTTGACGCCGTCGTCCCGACCTTCATCACCGACGGCTCGACGCCCGTCGAGGCGGCCGAAGTCGCCGAGACCGAGGACAAGCCCGAAGGGGCGGTCGCCTCGGTGGCCCGCGCCGCGGCCAACCTGGCCGGCGGCGGCGCCAAGGCCGATTACGTCGGCTCGGTCGTCCGCGATCCGATCGCCGCCGGCGAGCCGATCACCGCCCGCAAGATCGTCCGCGCGGGCGACAGCGGCTACATGGCCGCCTACCTCGAGCCGGGCATGCGGGCCATGGCCATCCGGGTCACGGTCGAGACCGCCGCCGGCGGCTTCATCCTGCCGGGCGACCGGGTCGACGTCGTTCTGACCCGCGAGACCAACCTGTCGAACATGGGCGCCCAGGAAGGCGACCGCTCCAAGTTCACCTCCGCCACCGTGATGCGGAACATCAAGGTGCTGGCGATCGACCAGTCGACCCGCGCGGGCGACGACGCCCAGGCGGTGGTCGGGGCGACGGCCACCCTCGAGGTCAGCCCCGGCGACGCCGAGGCCCTCGCCCTCGCCAAGTCCGAGGGCGAACTCAGTCTCGTTCTCCGTTCCTATGCCGACGCCGGCGGCCCCTCCGGCGCCGTCGCCAGCGGCCGTCGGGATGTCTCGGCCGTCCGCGTCTACCGGGGCGGCGCGCCTGAAGTGGTGGTGGTCCAATGAAGCGCCTGATCGCCGTCGCCCTCGCCGGCCTCTCTGTCGCGGTCGCCGCGCCGGCCCCGACCTCGCTCGCCCAGACCCGGGCGGCGGTGTCGATGGGCTCGCAGTCGCAGTTGATCAACCTGCCGCGCGGCTCCTCCATGGCGGTCGATCTGCCGGCCGACGCGCGGGACGTGATCGTGCCCAACCCGGCCGTCGCCGAGGCCATGCTCCACTCGCCGCGGCGGATCACCGTGATCGGTCTCGCCCCCGGCGAGACCGACGCCGTGGTGCTCGACAACGCCGGCCGCGCCATCCTGTCGCTGCGCATCCGCGTCGACGCCGGCGTCTCCGCCCTGCAGGACACCCTCGACCGGGTCGTCCCCGGGTCCCGGGTGCGCGCCGAGGCGGTCAACGACAGCATCATCCTGACCGGGGTGGTCTCCAGCCCCGGCGAGGCCGATCGCGCCAGCCAGGTGGCCCGCGCCTTTGTTTCGGCCCCCGAGAAGATCATCAACATGATGACCATCGAGGGCTCCGACCAGGTGATGGTCAAGGCGCGCATCGTCGAGGTGCAGCGCACGGCCATCAAGCAGCTCGGCCTCGACGTCGACGCCGTGCTCGCCAATGTCGGCGACGGCCTGAGCTTCGCGCAGAACGCCACCTTCGCGGTGTCGGGAAGCCAGCTCGGCGGCGGCATCCTGAACTTCATCGACCGTTCCGGCGACGGCAACGTGCTGGACACCAACCTGCGCGCCTTCGAACGGGCCGGCCTCGTGCGCATCCTCGCGGAGCCGAACCTCACATCCGTGAACGGTGAGAACGCCGAGTTCCTCGCGGGCGGCGAGTTTCCGGTGCCGACCGGGCGCAGCGTCGACGCCACGACCGGCCAGGTCACGGTCGGCATCGAGTTCAAGCCGTTCGGCGTCCGCCTCGCCTTCCGGCCGATCGTCCTGTCGCAGGGACGCATCTCGCTGCAGCTGTCCACCGAGGTCTCGGAACTGACCACCGCCGGCGCCTACACCCTGGGCGGAACGGCCGATGACGGGCTGGTCATCCCCGCGCTGAACGTGCGCCGGGCCTCCAACACGGTCGAACTGCCGTCCGGCGGATCCCTGATGATCGCCGGCCTGCTGCGGGAAGACACCCGCCAGAACATCGACCAGTTGCCGGGGATCGGCGACCTGCCTGTGCTTGGGGCGCTGTTCCGCTCGCGCGACTACCTCTCGGGCGAGACCGAACTGGTGATCATCGTCGAGGCCTACATCGTCTCGCCGACCGCCCCCGGCCGTCTCCAGACCCCGGCCGACGGCCTGCAGATCGCCAACGACGCCCAGACCATCCTGTTCGGCCAGCTGAACCAGCACTACGCCCCCCGCGACGCCGCGCAGGCGGCTCCGGGCAGCGGCTGGAACGGCCCTGTCGGCTATGTGATCGAATGAGGCCGCTCCCGATGCGTTTCCTGTCGTCCGCCCTCGCCATCGCCGCGCTTCTCGGAGGATGCGCCGGCGACATGGCCGGATCCCCGGCGCCGCTGACGCCCCTGTCGCGCTACGCGCTGCAGGTCGAACCCGGCCTCGACCGCATCGCCCTCGCCGTTCATGAGGACGGCCTGTCGGCGAACCAGCAGTCGGCGCTCCGCGATCTGGTCGGCCGATACGGCGCCGCAGGAACCGGCTGGGTCCAGGTCCAGGGGCCGGCCGGCGACGATCCCGCCGCCGCTCGCCAGACGTGGGCGGTCCGCGCCGCCCTGGAGGCCGCGGGCGTGCCCGGCGAACGCATCCGTGTGACCGCCTACGACGCGCCCGATCCACGCGCGCCGGTTCTGGCCGGCTTCGAGACGGTCCGGGCCGTTGTGCCGAACTGCGCCGCCGAGCCGCGCAGCATGGGCGGGCGCTTCTCGAACCAGTCCTCGCCCGGCCTGGGCTGCGCGATCACAGCCAACATGGCCGCCCAGATCGCGGACCCGCGGGATATCGTCTCTCCGCGCCCGATGACGGCCGCCGATTCCGGGCGCGCCGCCGTGGTGTTCCAGAACTACCGCGCCGGCGAGACGGCCTCGACGCCCCAGGAACCCCTTGTCCAGGGCCGTATCGCCCGGGCCGTGGAATAGTCGCCATGAGCAACGCCTTCGCACCGCGACAGTTCGAGGACTTCGAGGACGACCTCGATCTGGAGATGGACTACGCCGCCGCGCCGCACGGGGCCGAGGTCGATCCTGCCGAGGCGGGATCGAGCGGAGAGCGCGGCCCGCTGCAGTTCACCGCTCCGGCCGCCGTGACCCCCGCCGCGCCGCCGGCCGACCTCACGCCGGAGTTCAACCCGGTCGGCGAACTCGTCGCCGGGGCGGCGGCGGCGTTCGCGGCTCCCGTGCCCAGCGGCCACACGGTCGAGGTGTCGGTGCCGCGCATCGCCATCCACGTCTTCGCCGAGCGCCAGGACACCCTCGCCGCCGCCGAGCGCGCCGGTCAGGATCGGCGGCTGGCCCGGGCCACGACCCAGATCCGCATTGGCGGCGTCGCCGCGGCCATCGAGGCCTATCGCCACGAGCCGACCCCGCCGCTGATCATCGTCGAGTGCCTGAAGGACCCGCAGACCCTGCTGTGGGAGGTCGATCAGCTGGCCGAGGTCTGCGACGCCGGCACCAAGGTGGTGATCATCGGCGCCACCAACGACATCCTGCTGTTCCGGGAGCTGATGCGGCGGGGGGTGAGCGAGTATCTCGTCGCCCCGATCCAGCCGCTGCAGCTGATTTCCGCCATCGGGGGCCTGTTCGCCGACCCGGCGCAGCCGTTCGTCGGCCGCTCGATCGCCTTCGTCGGCGCCCGCGGCGGCGCTGGGGCGAGTTCGGTGGCTCACAACACCGCCTACGCCATGTCGGAGCGGATCGGCGCCAATACGGTGATCGTCGACTACGACCTGCCGTTCGGCACCGCCGGGCTGGACTTCAACCAGGACCCGCTGAACGGCGTCGCCGACGCGCTGAGCCAGCCCGACCGCCTCGACCCGGTGCTGCTCGACCGGATGATGGTTCGCTGCACCGACAAGCTGAGCCTCTTCGCGGCTCCGGCCACGCTGGACACCGACTGGGACGTCTCGCCCGAGGCGTTCGAGGAGGTCACCACCCAGATCCGCTCGACCGCCCCCTTCGTCGTCCTCGACCTGCCTCACCTGTGGTCGGGCTGGATGCGGCGGACGCTGATCGCCGCCGACGAGGTGGTGGTCGTGGCGACGCCGGACCTGGCCTCCCTGCGCAACGCCAAGAACATGATCGACCTGATCAAGCAGGGTCGCCCGAACGACGCGCCGCCGCGGCTGGTGCTGAACCAGGTCGGGGTGCCCGGCCGGCCGGAGATCCCGGCCAAGGAGTTCGGCAACGCGCTCGGGGTTCATCCCAGCCTGGTCATCCCGTTCGACGCCAAGGTCTTCGGCGCCGCGGCCAACAACGGCCAGATGATCCTCGACGCCGGGGCCAAGTCGAAAGCGGCCGAGGCCTTCCAGACCCTGGCCCAGATCGTCTCGTGCCGCGAGCTGCCGCAGCTGGCGGCGCCCAAGGGGAAGGTCGCCGGCAAGTCGATGTTCTCCGGCCTGTTCAAGAAGAAGTCGTAAGCGGGTGTTCGGCAAGCGCACAGCCCAGCCCGGGGGTGTCGCTCCGGCCCAGCGGCCGGCGCCGGCCGTCGCCCCGCCCGCCCAGCCCGCGCAGGGACTGGAGGCCCAGGCCTTCTCGACGGGAACCGAGGTCGCGGAACTGGAGCGGCCCGAGCCGGCCGCGCGCCGGGCGCCTTCGGAAGCCGCCGACCGCCTCGACGCGCTCGCCAGCCGGCCGCGGACCGAGGCTCCCGTACCGAAGGCCCAGGGGCCCGGCCCGAAGGCCACACCCGGCTTCGAACAGCTGAAGAAAGCCCAGGCGGTCGCCGAGATCGTCCGCGAGCAGAGCGACTACTATCACGCCACGAAGACGACGATCTTCAACGCGCTGATGAACACCATCGATCTGGCCCAGCTGGCGCAGCTGGAGCAGAAGGCGGCGGCGGAGGAGATCCGCGACATCGTCGCCGAGCTGGTGGCGATCAAGAACGTCTCGATGTCGGTGGCCGAGCAGGAGCACCTGGTCCAGGACATCGTCAACGACGTCCTCGGCTACGGCCCGCTGGAGCCGCTGCTGGCCCGCGACGACATCGCCGACATCATGGTCAACGGCGCCGGCCGGGTGTTCATCGAGGTCGGCGGCAAGGTGCAGCTGACCAATGTGCGCTTCCGCGACAACGGGCAGCTGATGAACATCTGCCAGCGGATCGTGTCGCAGGTCGGCCGCCGCGTGGACGAGAGCTCCCCGATCTGCGACGCCCGCCTGCCGGACGGCAGCCGCGTCAACGTCATCGCCCCGCCGCTGGCCATCGACGGCCCGACGCTGACGATCCGGAAGTTCAAGAAAGACAAGCTGACGATGAAGAACCTGGTGGAGTACGCCTCCATCAGCCCCGAGGGCGCGCGCGTCCTCGGCGTCATCGGCGCGTCGCGCTGCAACCTGATCATCTCGGGCGGCACCGGTTCGGGCAAGACGACGCTGCTCAACACGCTGACCGCCTTCATCGACCCCACCGAGCGGGTGATCACCTGCGAGGACGCGGCCGAGCTGCAGCTGCAGCAGCCGCACGTGGTGCGTCTCGAGACCCGCCCGCCGAACCTCGAGGGCCAAGGCCAGATCACCATGCGGGACCTGGTCAAGAACTGTCTGCGCATGCGTCCCGAGCGGATCATCGTCGGCGAGGTGCGCGGCCCCGAGGCCTTCGACCTGCTGCAGGCCATGAACACCGGCCACGACGGCTCCATGGGCACGCTGCACGCCAACAGTCCGCGCGAGGCCATCAGCCGGATGGAGTCGATGATCACCATGGGCGGCTACGGCCTGCCGTCCAAGACCATTCGCGAGATGATCGTGGGCTCGGTCGACGTCATCGTCCAGGCGGCCCGCCTGCGCGACGGCTCGCGCCGCATCACCCACATCACCGAGGTGGTCGGGCTGGAAGGCGACGTGATCGTCACCCAGGATCTGTTCGTCTACGAGATCACCGGCGAGGACGAGAACGGCAAGATCGTCGGACGGCACCGCTCGACCGGCATCGCCCGCCCCCGCTTCTGGGATCGCGCCCGCTATTACGGCCTGGAGCGCGAGCTGGCCGAAGCGCTGGACGCGGCGGAGTAGGCGATGCTTCCGATCCTCGCCGCCGTCCTGGCCTTCATCACCATCGGCGGACTCGGCTGGGCCTTCGTCGGCGGAGGCGATTCCAGCGAGGCCGCCCTCAAGCGGGCCGAGGCCTTCGGCGGGCCGAAACAGAACGTGTCGGCGGCGCGCAAGGCCGCGGCGAACACGCCCGAGGCCCGGCGCAAGCAGATCATGCAGCAGCTCCAGGAGGCG
Source organism: Pseudomonadota bacterium (assembly GCA_023424215.1). Lineage (GTDB taxonomy): Bacteria > Pseudomonadota > Alphaproteobacteria > Caulobacterales > Caulobacteraceae > Brevundimonas. Next base: position 17,047 of record JAFAEC010000053.1, on the reverse strand, counting down.
GACCGGCTGGAGCGGAAGGCCCGGCTGACCCTGCCGGCCAAGCTTAAGCAGGCCGGGCTGTCGATGACCGTCCAGACCTTCTGGATCATCAGCGGGGTCCTCGCCGTGGTCGCGGCCCTGCTGCCCATGCTGTTCGGCCTCAACCCGCTGATCGCCCTCGGCCTCGGCATGGTCTTTGGCCTCGGCCTGCCACGCTGGGTGGTGGGCTTCCTCGGCAAGCGCCGCTGCAAGAAGTTCTCGAGCCACTTCGCCGACGCCGTCGACGTCATCGTGCGCGGCATCAAGTCGGGCCTGCCCGTGCACGACTGCTTCAAGATCATCGCCCGCGAGAGCCCGGCGCCGCTGGGGCCCGAGTTCCAGCGTCTGGTCGAGGCCATGGGCGTCGGCCTGACCCTGCCGCAGGCGCTGGACAAGATGTACGAGCGGATGCCGACGCCGGAGCTGAAGTTCTTCTCCATCGTCATCGGCATCCAGCAGAAGACCGGCGGCAACCTGGCCGAAGCCCTGGCCAACCTGTCGGCGGTGCTGCGCGCCCGCAAGATGATGGGCGAGAAGATCAAGGCGCTGTCGTCCGAGGCCACCGCCTCGGCCGGCATCATCGGCTCGCTGCCGCCGGCGGTGATGATCCTCGTCAGCCTGACCACCCCGGCCTACATGGCCAAGCTGTTCACCGATCCCCGCGGCCAGTTCATGCTGCTGGTCGCCGTCGTCATGATGAGCTTCGGCGTCTTCGTGATGAAGAAGATGATCTCCTTCAAGTTCTGAGGACCAGACATGCCGGGCCTCATCCCCTTCTTCACCGATCCCGTGAACCTCCTCAGCATGGTGGTCGGCTTTCTGGTTTTCGCCACCCTGGTGACCCTGCTCGGCTCGATCGGGGGCGGGGCGAAGCTGGAGGGGCGCATGAAGGCCGTCGCGGTCCGGCGCGAGGAGCTGAAGCGACGCTCGCGTCAGGCCATCGCCGCCCAGGGCTCGGGGCCGCAGGGCCTTCGGCATACCGACGAGGGCTTCAAGAAGCGGGTCGTCGAGCGGCTGAACCTGACCAAGCTGCTGGAGGATCCCAAGGTCGCCGACAAGATGGCCCAGGCCGGCTATCGCGGCCCCAAACCGCTGACGACCTTCTACTTCTTCCGCTTCTCGATGCCGTTCGTCTTCCTCGCGATCGCGGCCTTCTACCTGTTCATCTTCAACGACTTCGGGCTGCCGTTCATGACCCGGGTGACGGCCGTCATGGCCGCCGCCGTGGCCGGCTTCTATGCGCCGAACCTGTTCCTGGCGAACCGCATCGCCAAGCGGCGCACCTCGATCATGCAGGCCTTCCCGGACGCGCTGGACCTGCTGCTGATCTGCGTCGAAGCCGGCATGTCGATCGAGGCCGCGATCCAGAAGGTCGGGCAGGAGATCGGCGGCTCGTCGATCGACCTGGCCGAGGAGCTGACCCTGCTGTCGGCCGAGCTGAGCTACCTGCCTGACCGCCGCATGGCCTACGAGGGGCTCGCCAAGCGCACCAACCACCCGGGGGTGAAGTCGGTGGCCACGGCCATGACCCAGGCCGAGACCTACGGCACCCCGCTGGGCGCCGCGCTGCGGACCATGGCCAAGGAGAACCGCGAGCTTCGCCTGTCGGCGGCCGAGAAGAAGGCCGCGGCCCTGCCGGCCAAGCTGACCGTGCCGATGATCCTGTTCTTCCTGCCGGTGCTGTTCATCGTCATCCTGACGCCGGCGATCATCAGCATCCAGGACACCATGGCCAAGGGCGGCTAGGGGCCAGGCACGCCCGCGGCGCGGGCCGTGTCAGGAATTCGCGGCGCCAAACCCGGTCAGCTTTCGGCCGCCGCCTTCCATGCCTCGGCGATGGCGTCGACGCCGTGGCGCAGCCGCTTGCGGTGCTTGTCGAAGAACATCTCGCCGCGCAGGCCGGAGAAGATGAAGCCGTTGGAGACGATGCAGCTGCCCGGCTCCAGCTCCTCGATCTCGAAATAGCGGATCGAGCGGAACCAGACGCCGCGGCTCTCGGTCCAGACCAGCTGGGCGTAGGGCTGCCACTCGCCGACCTTGCCGACGACCCGGCGCTCCGGCAGCTCCTCGAACGACTCGGTCAGGGTGATCTGGCCGCCGTAGGCGATGGCGCCCTCCGCAGCCCGCTCAACCGGGTTCCAGCGATCCCACCCGGGCAGGTCGGCGATGAGTTCCCAGATGCGGTCGGTCGGCGCGCGCACGCCTATGCGCTTTTCGATGCGGGCGATGTCCATGGCCGCTGGTCTGACACGGGTTTCCGGCGCTGAAAAGGCGTCAGCGACCACCCTCGGGCCCGGGCTGCGACGCCGGCGGCGTCTCGGGCGAAGGCATCTCGTCGCGGTCGGGAAGATCGGGCGGCCCGAAGCGCAGGCGGGCGCTGGTGAAGCAGAGCAGGGTGGCGAAGCCGAGCAGCAGGATGTTGGCCACGAACGGGCCGGCCTCGGCGAGCTCGTACAGGGCCACGCCGATCACCGGCGGACCGAGGAAGCTGAGCCCCGCCAGCGACATCATCAGTCCGGCCACCGCCCCCTGCTCGTGGCGGCCGACCGAGAGGGAGGAGCCGGCGGTGAAGCCGGGGCGGGCGAAACCGATGCCGAGCGAGATCACCGCATAGCCGACCACCACGCCATAGTAGCCGGGCGCGGCGATGGTCATGACATTGCCGACGAGGGCGAGGCCCGCGCCCCAGCGCATCAGGTCGGCGGCCTGCAGCTTGAGCAGCGGGATCAGCCCCCACTGTGCCATCAGGGTGGCGGCGGCCCCGGCCAGCATGGCGATGCCGATGAACGGCTGCGCATCGCGCACCGACAGGCCCGTGGCCGCCAGCTCGTCGATGACGTGAAAGCCGAGCACGGAGATGTTGACCGCCTGGGCGCCCGTCACGAGCAGGCCGTACAGCAGGTAGTCGCGCACCCGCGCGTCGCGCCACAGCCCCTTGCCGGCCTCGCCCGCCCTACCCGTGGGCTGGCGGACCACGTCGCCGCTGGGCAGGCGCCGCCACACGATCCAGAGCACGACGGCGCCGAACAGGGCGAAGGCGTACATCGGACCGGCCAGGCCGACGAAGGGCAGGATGAAGAAGGGGGCGATGGCCGGTCCGATCACCGTGCCCAGTCCCTGAGCGGACGCGAGGAGCGACATCGACTGGGTGCGCTGCTCCGGCGTGGTCCGGTCCGCGACATAGGCCTGGGCCGCAATCGGGGAGGCCGAACCAAACACGCCGTAGATGGTCCGCGCCACGGCCATGAGGGCGAAGGCGACCATGGGAGCCAGCCACAGCTGCAGCCCGGCCGTGGTGGCCAGACCGAAGCCGCCGATCGAGGCGACGAAGCCGCCGAGCCCGATCATGATGACCTTCTTGCGGCCCAGCCGGTCCGAAAGCCGCGCCCAGTAGGGTGAAGTCAGGGTCCACATCAGGGCCGAGATGGCGAAAGCCGCCGAGACGAGGGTGTCCCTGAGTCCGAATTCGCGCCCGATGGCCGGCAGCACCGACTGCAGCGCCATATTGCCCGCGGCGGCGATCAGGCTGACCGCGAAGAGGATGGCGAAGGCGGGGGAGCGGAGATTCACACGGCGACCGTAGGCTGGAGCGGGGCCTTGCGGAAGCGCGCGCTGTCCGCGACGGTTGCCTCTTCCACGACGAGGACGATGCCATGACCCTTCGCCTGCTGGCCCTCTCCGCGACGGCACTCGCCCTGTCCGCCGGCGCCGGCGCCGCCCAGATCCCGCTGGAGCGGATCGAAGCGGCCGTCGAGACGGCGACGCCGAGGGTGGTCGAGTGGCGGCGCGACCTGCACCGGAACCCCGAGCTCGGCTTCGCCGAGACGCGCACGGCCGGGGTTGTGGCCGACCATCTGCGGAGCCTCGGGCTGGAGGTGCGCACCGAAGTGGGCCGGACCGGGGTGGTCGGGGTGCTGCGCGGCGGCCGGCCGGGACGGACGGTGGCGCTGCGCGCCGACATGGACGCCCTGCCGGTGCTGGAGGCGACTGGCCTGCCGTTCGCCTCTACCGCAACCGGGACCTACATGGGCGAGACCGTGCCGGTGGCCCACGCCTGCGGCCACGACGCCCATGTCGCCATGCTGATGGGCGCCGCCGAGGTGCTGGCCGGCATGAAGGACCAGCTGGCGGGGACGGTGGTGTTCGTCTTCCAGCCGGCCGAGGAAGGCGCGCCTCCGGGCGAACCCAAGGGCGGGGCCGCCCTGATGATCGAGGAGGGCGCGCTGGCCGATCCCCGGCCCGAGGCCATCTTCGGACTGCACGTGGTGCCCGGCCGGCCGGGCACGGTGTTCTATCGTCCGCGCGGCTTCATGGCGGCTTCCGACCGCGTGGACGTCGTGCTGAGCGGTCGCCAGACGCACGGGGCCTGGCCGTGGAAGGGCGTCGACGTCATCGCCGCCTCGGCCCAGGTGGTGCAGACCATCAACAACCTGACCGCTCGGACCGTCGATCCGACCACCACCCCGACGGTGTTCACCATCGCCACCCTCGACGCCGGCGTCCGCTACAACATCATCCCCGACCGGGCGACGATGTCCGGCACCCTGCGCACCTTCGACATCGCCCAGCGGGACGACCTGGTGCGCCGGGCGGAGATCGCGGTCGGCAACGTGGCCGAGACCTATGGCGCGACGGCCGAGTTCTCGGTGCGCCAGAACGCGGCGCTGGTGTTCAACGACGAGGCGCTGTCGGGCTGGCTGGAGCCGGTGCTGGCCGAGGCGGCCGGGGTCGACAACGTCAACGCGGCCACGCCGCCGACCACTGTGGCGGAGGATTTCTCCTATCTGTCGCAGGAGGTCCCGGGCGTGTTCTACCATCTCGGCGCGACGCCGGCGGGGACCGATCCCGCCAGCGGGCCGCCGAACCATTCCCCGGCCTTCGACGTGGACGAATCGGTGCTGCCGCTGGGGGTCAAGACCCACGTGCTGAGCGCCGTTCGCTTCCTCGAGCGGCCCTAGCGGGCCCCGCCCGGCAACCATCTTTCTCAACCGGCGAGCAAGGAAGCGCAGGCAGGCTGCTTCGGTTTGACGGAGGGTGCGATGCGCGAGTTGCCGGTCCGACTGCCGCCCGCCACGCTGGAACGCCGCGGCGGTCCCGTGCGTGAAGTGTTCTTCTTCCTCATCGCCTTCGCGGCGATGTTCGGCGGCGCCATGCTGGCGCTCGACGTGCTGTTCTAGCGCCGCTCGAAGAAGGTCTCGATCACCTGGCGATAGACCTCGGCCAGTTGCTCGATCTCGGCCGTGGGGGCGCGCTCGTCGATCTGGTGCATGGTCTGGCCGACGAGGCCGAGCTCGAGCACCGGGCACATGGCGCGGATGAAGCGGGCGTCCGAGGTGCCCCCGGTGGTCGAGGCCTCGGGACGGCGGCCGGTCACCGCCTCTACGGCGTCCTGCACGCCGACCACGAACGGGCCGGCTTCGGTGAGGAAGGCGTCGCCCGAATGCAGGTGCTCCAGCTCGACGCGCAGGCCGCTCTCCGCCTGCGCGCGCCCGGCTTCGGCGTTGAGCCAGGCCATCAGCCGCTCGCCGGTGTGGGACGGGTTAAAGCGGATGTTCAGCCGTCCGCGCGCCTCCGCCGGGATCAGATTGGTGGCCGAGTTGCCGACGTCGAGGGTGGTCAGCTCGAGGTTTGAGGGCTGGAAGGCCTCGTAGCCGTCGTCCAGCCGGTGATCGGCCAGTCGCGCGGCCAGCCGGGCCAGCACCGGCACCGGGTTGGCGGCGCGGTCGGGATAGGCGACGTGGCCCTGACGGCCATGCACCGTGATCCAGGTGTTGAGCGAGCCGCGCCGGCCGATCTTGATCATGTCCCCCAGGGCGTGCTGCGAGGACGGCTCGCCGACGATGCAGGCGTCGATGACCTCGCCCTCGGCCATCAGCGCCTCGACCACCTTCTTCGTGCCGTGCAGGGCCGGGCCTTCCTCGTCGCCGGTGATCAGGAAGCTGAGCGAGCCGGGCAGGTCGCCGTCGGCCAGCACGCGGGAGACGGCGGCGATCCAGGCGGCGATGCCGCCCTTCATGTCGACGGCCCCGCGGCCGTAGAGGATGCCGTCGCGGACCTCGGCCTCGAACGGCGCGGCCGACCAGGCCTCCGGAGAGCCGGTGGGGACCACGTCGGTGTGGCCGGCGAAGCAGAGGTTGGGCGCGGCCGTCCCCCGGCGGGCGTAGAGGTTTTCCACGCCCTCGAACGGCATGCGCCGGCAGTGAAAGCCGAGACGGGTCAGCGCGCGCTCCAGCACGTCCATCGCCCCCTCGTCAGCGGGGGTGACGGACGGTTTGCGGATCAGGTCGCGGGTCAGTTCGACAGGATCGATAACCGGAGTTGATGCGGCGCTCATGGATCCTTGCTTTACGGGGTCAGGGCGATTGCGAATAGGCTTCCTCTCATGCCGAAGATCGACATCGACGCCGCCCCCACGGGCCACGGGACGAGCTATCCCGAGGAGTTCGCGGGTCCGTGCAAGCCACGCCGCCGCTGGCGGCTGGGCGACGCGGTCGGGCTGGGCCAGTTCGGGGTCAATCTGCTGCGCCTGCCGGCGGGCGCCTGGTCGAGCCAGCGCCACTGGCACGAGGGCGAGGACGAGTTCCTCTGGGTGGTCTCGGGCGAGGTGGTGCTGGTCGAGGACGACGGCGAAACGGTGCTGACAGCCGGCGACTGCGCCGGCTTCAAGGCGGGCGTGCCCAACGGCCACAAGATCGAGAACCGCTCCGGAGCCGAAGCCGTGCTGCTGGAGGTGGGAACCCGGACGCCCGGCGGGGACTCCGGAGACTATCCCGACCTCGACATGGTTTTCCGGCCCGAGGGGTATCTGCATCGCGACGGGACGCCGTATCCGAAGGTTGCCCGCCGCACGTGAACGCCGACAGTCCCGACACCGCCCCGGTCGCGCCGCCGGCTCCGCCCGAGCCCCCCGAGGGACCGGCCAGCCCTTGGGGGCTGCGCGATTTCCGCCTGCTCTGGTTCGGGCGGGTGGTCGCGGTGCTGGGCATCCAGGTCCAGTCCTCGGCCCTGCTGTGGCAGGTCTACGAAATCGCCCGCCGGGATCATCCGGTCGAGCAGGCCAGCCTGTATCTGGGGCTGGTCGGCCTGTTCCAGTTCCTGCCGCTGCTCGCCTTCACCCTGCCGGCCGGGGCCATGGCCGATCGCCGCGACCGCAAGCGCACGGTGGCCCTGTCGATCGTGGTCGAGGCGATGTGCGCGGGTGGCTTCCTGCTGATGGCCTTGCACGGCAGCCCGCCGCTGTGGGGGCTGCTGGCGGTGGCGGCGGTTTTCGGCGCGGCGCGGGCCTTCCTCGCCCCGGCCAGCCAGTCCTTCCTGCCCATGGTGGTCGGCCGCCGCGCCCTGCCCCCGGCCATCGCCGCCCAGTCGATCGCCTTCCAGACCGGAGCCATCGCCGGCCCGGCGCTGGGCGGCGTGATCGTGGGGATCAACGTGCCGCTGGCCTACGCCTGCGCCATGGGGCTGTTCCTGCTCGGCGTCTCCGCCTTCCTGATGATCCGCACCAGCGGCAAGCCGCGCAATCCGGGGGGCCGGCAGCCGCCGCTGGAGGCGGTGAAGGAGGGGCTGGCCTACGTCTGGAAGACGAAGATCGTGCTGGGGGCCATCTCGCTCGACCTGGTGGTGGTGATGCTGGCGGGGGTGGCGCTGCTGACCCCGATCTTTGCGCGCGACATCCTGCACGTCGGCCCCGAAGGGTTCGGCCTGCTGCGCGCCGCCTTCGGGGTGGGGGCGCTGGCGATGGCGATCTATCTGAGCCGCTTCCCGATCGTGCGCCACGGCGGGCGCTGGATGTTCGCGGCGGTGGCGGTGTTCGGCCTGTCGACCCTGACCTTCGGCCTGTCGAAGATCGTCTGGATTTCGGGGCTGGCGCTGCTGATCGGCGGAGCGGCGGACATGATCAGCGTGAACATCCGTCAGACCCTGGTGCAGCTGGCGACGCCCGATCACATGCGCGGCCGGGTCAGCTCGGTGTCGATGCTGTTCATCGGCGCCTCGAACGAACTGGGCGAGGCCTACTCCGGCGTGGCGGTGCGCCTGCTCGGCGCGGTCGGGGCGGCGGTGTTCGGCGGCGCGGGCGCCCTGGCGGCCACAGGGCTGTGGGCGGGCATGTTCCCCGGGCTGAGAAAGGCGGATCGGCTGTCGTAGGTTCGAGGTTCCAGGGCCCAGGGGCCAGGGGCTAGGGTCGACCGGCAGCTACTCCCTGGAATCTAGAACCTCCCTTCACCCCCAAGGCCGGAAGTGTTTCGACAGCTTCAGGCCCTGCCGCTGGTAGTGGCTGCCGCCCTCGCCGTAGAGGCGGGTGGGGCGCTCGGTGAGCGGTTCGTAGACCAGCCGGGCGACGATCTGGCCGTGCTCCAGCAGGAACGGCGTGTCGTGGGTGCGCACCTCGAGAACGCCCTTGGAGCCCGCCCCGTGGGCCTCGTCGGTGCCGAAGCCGGGATCGAAGAAGCCGGCGTAATGGACCCGGAACTCGCCGACCGACGGGTCGATCGGGGTCATTTCCGCGGCCTGGTCGACGGGAATCTCGACGTCGTCGGAGGAGGCCAGGATGTAGAACTCGCCCGGGTCGAGCAGCAGTTCGCCGCGACGCAGCACCTGCGGCTCCCAGAAGTCGCGCGGGTCATGGCCGTCGATGCGGTCGAGGTCGACGACGCCGGCATGGCGGCGGCCGCGGAAGCCGACCACCCCGCCCTCGCCGCCGGTCAGGTCGACGCCCACGGAACGGGTCTCCAGCTTCGGCGGCTCGCCCGCCTTCAGCCGCAACTGGTTCAGCCGGGTGCCGGGGCGCACGAGAATGGAGAAGGTCTGCGGCGCGATCTCGAGATACAGCGGGCCGTCGTAGCCTTCGTCGACGTCATCGAAACTGCCGCCGCGGTCGGTGAGCAGGCGCACGAAGACGTCGACCCGCCCGGTCGAGCTCTTGGGGTTGGCGCGGGCGATCAGGCCCTTCGGCAGGCTCAGCCGCTCCTGCAGCCGGGCGATGTAGACGCAGCCCTTCTCCATCACATAGCCGTCCGACAGATCGATGGCGTGCATGGCCACGTCGGCGATTCGGTCCTCGACCTGGCGCATGCCCGGCAGGAAGGAGGCCCGGACGCGCCAGGCCCGGTCCGACAGGCGCAGGTCGAGGCTGGCCGGCTGAACCTGATCGGGATCGAACGGGGTCTCGGAGACGATGGCGCCGGTCGCGATCAGGGTCTCGATGGACTGGCAGGGCAGGATGCCCGGGCGGGCGAATTCGAAGGACGTCATGGCCCTCGCTTACACGATTTTCCGGCGTGTCTCGCCTGCCGTCGCGCATGGTTCCGCTTGACCCGCAGGCGGCGCGGGGGCCCATTCGGCGGATGCACGACAGCCGCGCCTACGAAGCCGAGACCGAGGGAATCCTGGTGCGGGTGCGTCCCAGCTACCTGGCCGGGCAGTCGGATCCGGACGCGGGCCGGTGGGTCTGGGCCTACCAGGTCGAGATCGTCAACCTGTCGCCCGGTCCGGTGCAGCTGGTGGCGCGCCACTGGACCATCACCGACGCGCGCGGGCAGGTCGAGGAGGTGCGCGGCGCCGGCGTGGTCGGCGAGCAGCCGACGATCCTGCCGGGCGACAGCTACTCCTACGCCTCCGGCTGTCCCCTGCGGACCGAGTCCGGGGCCATGGTGGGGTCGTACCGCATGGTCGACGACCGCGGCCGGATGTTCGAGGTGGCCATCCCGGCCTTCAGTCTCGACGTGCCGGGGGAGCGGCGCGTGTTGAACTAACGCCGTTCGCCGGTCTGGCACGCGCACCGCTTTCATGAGAGCGTGCCGCAGGTTCGGGAGGACGCGATGGATTGGCAGACAGTCGGTTCGACGGCCGTCGGGGTGGTTCTCGGCGGCGTGATCACGGTGGCGACCTCCTGGGTGTTCGCGAGGCTCGCCGAGAAGGATCTGGAGCGGCGGTTGGCCGCCGCGGTCAAGGCGATCGAGGACACGACGGGAACGATCCCGGGCAAGGCTGCCGACGCCGTGGTCACCCGCAATGCGGTCAACGCGCTTCTGGCCCTGTCGCCAATCCTGACGCGGGCCATCCTGCGGAATGTCGAGAAGGGGAAGGGCGGCGAACCGGGCGGCGAACCGGGCGGCGACGCCCGCGGCTCGTCCGGGTGAGGGGCTGCGTCAACCCGGAGAACCGCAGCCCCGCCCCAGTTCCGATACCGCCTGAGCGGCTCCGGAGCGGACGGCGGCCCCTCTAGAGGGCGTGTGTGACGGTCTCGCGACCGAACGACGACGGGCGCGCGATAAGGACCGCGCGCCCGCTGGAAATCGAACTCAGATGTAGCGGCGCAGCGAGCGGGCCAGCTCGGCGGCGCCGTCCTTGCCGCCCTTTCTGACCTGGGGCTGATAGGCGACGCGGGCGTGCTCGACGCAGTAGACGCCTTCCGAGGCGCGGCGGCCGCAGAAGCTGAACTCGGTCGACGACGGGTCGCCGATCGGCCATTTGCACATGTGGGCGCCCAGCGTCATCACCGTGGCGGTGCCGGGCAGGTCGGGCATCGGGGCCGGAACCACCGGCGCGGCGGGGCGCGGCTGGGCAGCCTCGATGCGGCGCGGAGCCGACGGAGCCTGGGTCGGCTGCGGCGTCGGGCGCGGCCGCGACGGGCGGAAGGTGGCCCGGGCCGGCTGCGAAGGGGCGGCGCGGCCGGAAAGGCCCAGCCGGTGCACCTTGCCGATGACGGCGTTGCGGGTGACGCCGCCGCCGAGCGCCTTGGCGATCTGGCTCGCCGACTGGCCTTCCAGCCAGAGCTTCTTCAGCGCGCCGACGCGATCTTCGGTCCAGCCTGGGGTCATTGGGGGCGCCCTCCGGGTAAGATTCAACATTTGGGGCCTGACCCCTCCTCCCGGGGCCGCGACCTACCACTAATCGTAAACCAGCCCTTAAAACGCGCAATATCTGCGATTCGGTCCGTCCACAGGAACTAGATGTGGTATGGTTAAGGCGCGGCCGCTGGCACGGCCGAGCCGGTGGTGAGTGATCAGTGGTCAGTGGCTACGGGGAGGGGCGGGGGCGGAGTTGAATGGCGGCCATGCGGCGCGCGATCGGCCGTGCGATGCGACCAACCACCAGCCACTACTCACTAACCACTTGCGCCGCTTGCGCCGCGCCCGCATCTCCGCCCGATGACCGATCTCGCCGCCATGCCCGCCCGTCCGCCGCAGCCCCGCCGCTACCACGGGGTGAACTGGGAGGGCGTGAGGACCCTCTACCTCAAGGAGGTGCGACGGTTCTGGAAGGTGGGAGCGCAGACGGTCGCGGCGCCCGTCGTCACCACCCTGCTCTACATGATGGTCTTCGTAGTCGCCCTGCAGGGCGCGCGGCCGCCGCTGCACGGCACGCCGTTCGCCGAGTTCGTGGCCCCCGGCCTGATCATGATGGCCATGCTCAACAACGCCTTCGCCAACGCCTCGTCCAGCCTGATCCAGGCCAAGATCATGGGCACGGCGACGGACTTCCTGACCCCGCCCCTGACCCCACTGGAGCTGACCATCGGCTTCTCGCTCGGCGCCGCCACGCGAGGCCTGGCGGTCGGGCTGGTGACGGCCGTCTGCGTGCTCCCGTTCGCGCGGCTGGGCGTGACCAACGTGGTGGCCATCGTCTGGTTCGCCCTGGCGGCGTCGCTGATGATGGGCATGCTGGGCGTCTTCGCCGGCCTGTGGTCCGAGAAGTTCGACCACCTGGCGGCGGTGCAGAACTTCGTGGTCATGCCGATGACCTTCCTGTCCGGCGCCTTCTACCTCGTCGAGAACCTGCCCGAGCCGTTCGCCACGATCAGCCACTTCAATCCGTTCTTCTACCTGATCGACGGCTTCCGCTCCGGCTTCATCGGTCACGCCGAGGGCGACATCCGCATCGGGGTGGCGATGAGCGCGGCGTTGACCGCGGCCCTGGCGGTGGCCTGCTGGGCCGTGTTCCGCTCAGGCTGGCGCCTGAAGAGCTGAGGTCAGGCGGCGGCCCGGGGAACCCCGCCCGCCGCGCGGGCGGCCTCGAGCTCCGCGGCCTTCTCCTCCACGCGGGCGACGATCTCGTCGATCATCCCCTCGTTGGCCTGTTTGTGGGCGATCTTGCCGTTCAGGTACACCATGCCCGCGCCCTTGCCGCCGCCGGTGAAGCCGACGTCGGTGTAGAGGGCCTCGCCGGGGCCGTTGACCACGCAGCCGATGATCGACAGCGACATCGGCGTGGTCACGTGAGCCAGCTTCTCCTCGAGGATGCCGACGGTCTGGATCACGTCGAACCCCTGCCGGGCGCACGACGGGCAGGCGATGATGTTGACCCCGCGGTGACGAAGGCCCAGCGACTTGAGGATGTCGAAGCCGACCTTGATCTCCTCCACCGGATCGGCGGCGAGGGAAACGCGGATGGTGTCCCCGATGCCGGCCCACAGCATCGAGCCCAGGCCGATCGAGGACTTGATCGTGCCGGTGCGCAGCGGTCCCGCCTCGGTGACGCCGAGATGGAGTGGGCAGTCGATGGCCTCGGCCAGCTGCTGGTAGGCGGCGACGGTCAGGAACGGGTCGGACGCCTTCACCGAGATCTTGAACTCGTGGAAGTCGTGGTTCTGCAGGATGCGGGCGTGGTTCAGCGCGCTCTCGACCATGGCGTCCGGGCATGGCTCGCCATACTTCTCCAGCAGGTCGCGCTCGAGGGAGCCGGCGTTGACGCCGATGCGCATGGAGCAGCCATGGTCCTTGGCCGCCTGGATCACCTCGCGCACCCGGTCGGGACTGCCGATGTTGCCGGGGTTGATGCGCAGGCAGGCGGCGCCGGCCTCGGCCGCCTCGATGCCGCGCCGGTAGTGGAAGTGGATGTCGGCCACCAGCGGGACCCTGGCCTCGCGCGCGATGGTCCGGAAGGCGGCGGTCGAGTCCTCGTCGGGACAGGAGACACGGACGATGTCGGCCCCGGCCTCCTCGAGGCGCCGGATCTGATCGATCGTCGCCGCCGCGTCGGCCGTCGGCGTGTTGGTCATCGACTGCACGGTGATCGGCGCGTCGCCGCCGACGGGCACGGAGCCGACCATGATCTGGCGGCTCTTGCGGCGCTCGATGTGGCGCCAGGGACGGACGTGGGTGTGATCGAGGCTCATGCGGGGTCGAACATAGGCACGGGAATGCGGCATGGCCACGACACAGACGGTCGCGGCGGTCAGCCGCCGGCGGAGTTCACCACGGCCTGCATCGACGCCGCCTGCAGCTGGGCCTGGTCCTGCGCACGCACGGCGGCGGCGCGGGCCGCCTCGGCGCGGGCGGAGACCTCCGCGGCGGCCTGACGGGCGAGCGTCTGGGCGCGGGCGTTCAACTGGCCGAGCGGCGTCAGGCTGGTTTCCAGCGCGCCGCCGTGTTCGCCGTTCAGATAGACGTCGAAGGCCGCCGGATCCGAGACGTCGACCGTCGCCGCGACGCCGACAGGGGCCCGCCAGGCGTCTCCGGCGGCCAGCTGACGCGCGAACAGCACCCGGCCGTCGGCCATGCGCACCACCAGACCCGCGGCCTTACGGGCCTGAATCACCACCTGGGAGGCGTTGGCCGAAGCGCCGTAGATGGCGCCGCGCGGGTTGAAGGCCTTCTGGACCGGGGGCGCGGCCAAGGCCGCGGCCGCGACGGCCTCGGGCGATTCCGGATCGACCCCGGTGAGCTGGGCCTCGAGCCCGGGAGTGACGTAGAGCGCCGGCACGGTCTGGTCCGGCGGGGCCGGACGCGGCGCGGCCAGACGGAACAGCTCCCCCTGCCCCGGCACCTCGCCCAGACGCCAGCTCTCCGGCACCTCGGCGATGTCGGAGGGCTGCGGCGCGCGCATCAGGCTGACGCGCTGGAACACGTTCCAGCCGACGACGGCGATCACCAGCGCCAGACCGGCGGCGATCAGACGCGGCGAATAGCGGCGCACCTCCTCGAAGGCGACGCCGACCGGCGGCTGCAGGGGGACCGAAGGGTCCGGCGTCTCCTGCTTGAACCGTTCCACGGCCAGCTGCTCGTCCAGCCCGAGCGCGGCGGCGTAGGCGCGGACATATCCGATCGAGAAGACGCGGTTGGGAAGGACGGAGAAGTCGTTCTGCTCCAGCGCCGACAGGTAACGCACCGGCACGCGGGTGACGCTGGACAGCTCGATCAGGGAGCGACCGGAGCGTTCGCGGGCGTCCCGCAGGCCGTCGCCGAGAGTCGGGGCGTCGGTGATGGGGGGAATGACGTCCCGCCAGTCCGCCTGCACTCCGTACTCTTCCGGGCCCTTGCCCGCATCCAGCGCCATGACGCCCCACCCAACGCTCGGCGGCGCGGAGACGCCGCCCGCCGTACTCGAACCCGGCCCCCGTATCATATCGGGATGACAGTCCGGGCCGCCCCCCGCGAGCCCATCGAGTTCACCTTGTGGATAACTCATTAGCATCGACCGATCAACGATTTGTTAGGCGCCCTGGCCGCTGTGGCCGGGCGCCGGTCAGATCGTGACGTTCAACTTCCGCGCCAGACTCTCCAGCTCGCCGCGGATGGAGGCGGAGGACGAGCCGAGCAGGTTGGCCATGCCGCGTCGGGCCGCGCCGAGGTCCGCCGAGAGGATCATCCGCTTCACCGCCCCCACCCCGCCGGCGGGGGCGGACAGGCGGGTGAAGCCGAGGGTCAGGAGGGCGAAGGCCTCAAGCGGACGTCCGGCCAGCTCCCCGCAGACCGACACCGGCGTGCCGGTGTCGGCGCAGCGACGCTGGATCTCCGCCAGGGCCCGCAGCGCCGGGGGCGACAGGGGGTCGTAGCGGTCCGCCACCAGCGGATTGGTGCGGTCGGCGGCGAACATGTACTGGAACAGGTCGTTGGTCCCGACCGAGACGAAATCGGTCAGCGGCAGCAGGGCGTCGAGGTGCCACAGCAGCGACGGGCACTCGATCATCGCGCCGACCCTCAGGAGGTCCGGCAGGGCCCGCCCGCGGCGCCGCGCCCAGGCGCATTCGACATCGACCAGCTCGCGGGCGTGCCGGAACTCGTCGACGGTGGCGATCATCGGGAACATGACCCGCAACTCGCGTCCGGCGGCGGCGGTCAACAGGGCGCGCAGCTGCAACCGCAGCAGGCCGGGACGGTCGAGCCCGAGGCGGACGGCGCGCCGGCCCAGGGCGGGGTTCTCCTCGCGCTCGGTCTCCAGGTACGGCAGGACCTTGTCGCCGCCGATGTCCAGCGTCCGGAAGGTCACGGGGCGGCGGCCGGCCGTGTCCAGCACCCGTCGGTACAGCGCCGTCTGGCTGTCGAGACGCGGCAGTTCGTCCGAGACCATGAACTGGAACTCGGTGCGGAACAGGCCGATGCCCTCCGCCCCGACCGCGTCGAGGTTCTCCAGGTCGACGGCGAGGCCGGCGTTGGTGAGCAGGGTGATGCGCTGGCCGTCGAGCGTGACGGCCGGGGTGTCGCGCAGCGCGGCGAACTCGGCCTCGCGCTGGCTGCGCACCTGCATGCGCGATTCCACGGCGGCGAGCATGTCGGGCCGCGGCCGGAGGTAGGCCTCGCCGGTCTCGCCGTCGGCGATGACGAGGTCGCCCTCGGACAGCCGGTCGCGCAGCCCCATGAGGCGGCCGACGCAGGGAATCTGCAGCGCGCGGGCGACGATGGCCGCATGGCTGGCGGCCGACCCCTCCTCGAGCAGCAGGCCCCGCAGCTTGTGGCGCGGATACTCCAGCAGGTCGGCCGGACCGAGGTTGCGGGCCACGAGAATGGCGTCGTCCGGCAGTTCGCGCTCGCCGGGCCGGTCGCCGGCGAGGACTCGCAGGAGCCGGTTGGCGAGGTCCTCGAAGTCGTGCAGCCGCTCCTTTATGTAGGGGTCGCGCGCCTTGGCGAAGCGGGCGCGGTGCTCGTTGCGCACGCGGTCGACCGCCGCCTCGGCGGTCAGGCCGGTGCGGACCGCCTCGACCAGCGAGCGGTTCCAGCCGCGATCGTCGGCGAACATGCGGTAGGTCTCGAGAACCTCGAACGAGGGTCCGGCAAGCCCGCCCTGCCCGCCTTCCAGCATCTGGTCGATGTTCGCCTTCAGCCCGACCAGCGCCTCGTGCAGGCGCACTTCCTCGGCCTGGGGGTCCTCGGCCAGCAGGTTCTCCGGCGGCACCGGCGCCTCGTGCAGGACGACATGGCCGAAGGCCAGGCCTTCCGCGAAGCGCTGGCCCTTCAGGCGCTCGGGACGATGCGGCGCGACCTCGATGTCGCGCAGTTCCTCCTGGCCCAGAAGCTCGCCCGAGGCGACGGTCTCGGCCAGCACCATGGCGATGGTCTGGATGTCCTCGACCTCCTCGTCGTCATAGCGACGCTCGGACCGGTTCTGGACGACCAGCACCCCGATGGCCCGGCCGCCGCGCAGCAGCGGGGCGCCGAGGAAGGCGTGGTAGGGGTCCTCGCCCGTTTCCGGACGGTAGGAGAAGCTGGGGTGGGTCGGGGCGTCCGACAGGCTGATCGGAGCGGCCGAGCGGGCCACCTCGCCGACCAGACCTTCGCCGGGACGCAGGCGGGTGTTGTGCACGGCCTCGGGCTTCAGGCCCTGGGTGGCGAACAGTTCGAGGTCGCCGGACGCGCGGCGCAGATAGATGGAGCAGACCTCGGCGACCATCGACTGGGCGATGATTTTGACAACGGTGTCCAGCCGGTCCTGCGCGGGAGCGGCCCCCGCCATAGCCTCGCGGATCTGTCGAAGGAGGTTCCTTGGCCCCCTCGTCGTCAATCCGCCAACCGGCATGGTCCCTCCGAAAGCCAACGCCGAAGATGGGCGCGGCCAAGCTTGTTTTCTAGACCGCTTCCAGTCCGTAAGCCGAATGAAGCGCACGAACGGCCAGTTCCGCATAGGCCGCATCGATCAGCACGCTGATCTTGATCTCGGACGTGGAGATCGCCTGGAACTTCACGCCCTTGTCCGCCAGCGCCTTGAACATGGTCTGGGCGACGCCGGCGTGGCTGCGCATGCCGACGCCGACGACCGAGACCTTGGCCACGTCCTCGTCGACGCGCAGTTCCTCGAAGCCGATCTCGGCCTGGGT
>JAFAEC010000052.1 GCA_023424215.1 Pseudomonadota bacterium | reverse complement strand
TTCACCGGCTCGATCAGGTGGCGCAGCTCCTCCTCGGTGTAGACCGCGCCGTACTCGGTCGACTGGGTCAGACTCAGCGCCGCCGGCGGCTGGCGGTGACCGACCTCCGGCTCGGCCAGCGCCGCCTCCAGCGCGGCCCGGTCGATCTTGCCCGAGAAGCCCGGCAGCCCGATCAGCCCGACCCCCTGGCCGAAGAAGCCGGGCGCGCCGGTCTCGTCGGTGCAGACGTGGGCGGCGTGGTGGGCCAGAACCGCCTCGTGCGGCCAAGCCAGCATCGACAGGGCGATGGCGTTGGCCGCCGTCCCGGAGAAGACGAACCTCACCTCCGCGTCGGCATCCAGGCGCTGGCGGATCAGGTCGGCGGCCCGCGCGGTGGCGTCGTCGGCGCCATAGGCCAGGGCATGGCCGTCATTGGCTTCGACCAGCGCCTTCAGCGCCGCCGGCGCCATGCCGGCCGTGTTGTCGGAGCCGAAATCGTAACGCATGCCTCAGCCTTCCTCCGTCGTCCGGTCCGACGCAGGCTCCTTGCGCACGCGCACGACCGGCAGGACGTCCTTCTCGTCGCCATAGGGCACGGCGACCTGGTGCGGGAACGGGATCTCGATGCCCGCCGCATCCAGCGCCTCCTTGCCGCCCTGCATCAGGTCAGCCTGGGTCTGCCACCAGTCCTCCGACTTCACCCACGCGTGCAGGGTGATCTGCACGGCGCTGTCCAGCAGGCCCGTGACCCCGGTCCACGGCGCCGGGTCCGGGAGCACCTTTTCGTGGCCCGCCGCCACCCCCGCCAGCACCGCGCGCGCCGCGCCAAGGTCCTCGCCGTAGCCCACGGTGAAGTTGATCTCGATGCGCCGCGTCTTCTGGCCGGGCAGGTTGATCACGACATCGCTCAGCACCTTCGAATTGGGCACGACGATCTTGTGATTGTTGGCGTTCGACATCTGGGTCGTGAACAGGTCCAGTCGCTGCACCGTTCCGGCCACGCCGCCCAGATCGATCACCTCGCCGACCCTGTACGGGCGCAGGATCAGCAGCATCACCCCGGCCGCCACGTTCGACAGCGTGCCCTGCAGCGCCAGCCCCACGGCCAGCGAGGCGGCGCCGAGCACGGCGATGATCGAGGTCGTCTGCACGCCCAGCCGCTGCAGCACGGCGATCAGGCCGATGATCAGCACCAGCACCCGCACGACCTGGGCGGCGAAGCTCAGGACCGTCGGATCCTGGCGGAAGCCCCGGACCCGCCCCAGCACCCGCTTGGCCATCCGCGCCGCCCAGCGGGAAGCAAAGATGGTCACGACGAGGATGATCAGGGCGACGACCAGGTTGATCGCGAAGTCGCCCACCATGTCCATGGCGCGGGCCAGCATGACGGCGTCGAACCGAACGCTTTCGCGTCCGGCGACGAGGGACTTTTCGAGAGACAGCATCAGCTCGGGCATAGGGCGGGTCTAACGTCTGGCGCGGGTTTTGGAAGCCCGCGATTCCGGGATTTGCGGAACTCAGCCCGCCGGCCGGGCGATCCGTCCCCCGCCGCCTTCGATGGCGTCGAGCAGGTCCATCACATCGTCCAGCGTACTGGCCTCGCGCGCCGGCTTGTCCCAGCGGATGCGGCTGATGCGCGGAAAACGCATGGCCACGCCCGACTTGTGCCGCGCCGACCGCTGCAGCCCCTCGAAAGCCACCTCCAGCACCAAGCCGAAATCCCGAGCGGCGCGCACCGACCGCACCGGCCCGAAGCGTTCCACCGTGTGGTCGCGCACGAACTTGTCCAGTTGTTTCAGTTCCTCGTCGGTGAAGCCGAAATAGGCCTTGCCCACCGGGGTCAGCGCCCCCTCCCCGGTCCAGACGCCGAAGGTGTAGTCGGAATAGAAGCTGGAGCGCTTGCCGCTGCCCCGCTGGGCGTACATCAGCACCGCGTCGATGACGTGCGGATCGCGTTTCCACTTGAACCACGGGCCTTTCGGGCGTCCGGCCACATAGGGGCTGTCGCGCCGCTTGAGCATCAGGCCCTCGGCGGCCGCCCCGACCGGCGGATCGGCCCGCAGCCGGGCCAGTTCGTCCCAGGCGCCGTACGGCACGATCGGCGACAGGTGCAGCCGCGGCCCGCCGCGGGGGACCAGCGCCTCCAGCCGCGCGCGCCGCGCCGCCAGCGGCAGGGCCCGCAGGTCCTCGCCGCCCTCGGCCAGCAGGTCATAGGCGATGATCGCCGCCGGCTGGTCGGCCATCAGCTTCGCATCGACCGTCTTGCGGTTCAGCCGCAGCTGCAGATCGGCGAAGGGGGCCACGACGCCGTCGCGCCAGACCACCAGCTCCCCGTCCACCGCCCCGTCGAAGCCCAGTCCGGCCATCACATCGGGAAAGGCGCGCGATATCTCGTCGCCGGTGCGGGAGTAGAGTTTCTCCACCCCGCCCTCGCGCACCGCCTGCACCCGGATGCCGTCCCACTTCCATTCGGCGACATAGTCGGCAGGCTCAAGCTTCTCGAAGTCCACGGCCTCGTCCAGCGCGGTCGCCAGCATCACCGGCCGGAAGCGTCCCGGCGCGTCGGCGTCCGGCGGCCCCGTGCGCCCCTCCAGCCAGGCGAACAGGTCGGCATAGGGCGGCTCCAGCGCATGCCACACCTCCTCGATGTCCGAGGTCTCGACGGGCTCCAGCGGCGTCGCCGCTTCGTGGCCGTCCGGGTTCGGCGGCTCGCTGAGCGCCGCCGGCCGCATCATCGCCGCGGCGTTCTTGGCCAGCCGCGCCGACATGCCCACCCGCAGCGCGCCGGTCATCAGCTTCAGCAGCGCCCAGCGCCCCTTCGGCTCCAGCGCGTCCAGCCAGCCCTCGAGCAGTCGCGGCACGTCGCCCCGCCCGGCCGTCCGCAGCGCCTCGACCACCTCCCCCAACTCGGGTTCCCGGTTGGGCCGAAGCTCGGGATTGGCGGGCCAGATCAGACTGACCGTCTCGGCCATGTCGCCGACATAGTCGCGGGACCAGCCGAACAGCACCGGATCAACCCGCGCCTCCACCGCCTTGCGGATCATCGCCGGCTTCGCCGCGTCGAACGTCAGGTCGCCGGTCAGCGCCGCCAGGGCCCAGCCGCGGTCGGGGTCGGGCGTGGCGCGAAGATAGTCCCGGAGCAGCACCAGCTTGGCGTTGCGCGACGCCGTCAGCGACAGGCGGTCCAGCAGTTCGGCGAAGGCGCGCATCCGACCTCATCACGGTACAGCCCGGAGCAAACGCGAAAACGCCCCGGAAGTCTCCTTCCGGGGCGTCCTCCCTGGTGGGCGGCGATGGTCGGCCCTGCGGGGCCTCCCGACCCGACGCCCCCAATCAGGGCCTCAAGCAGGGCGAAGCGCGACAGGCCCCACCTAGTTGAACAGGCCGGCGATGACGGCGCTGATCAGGCCGCCCGCGACCGCGGCGAGGACCACGTCATTGCCGCTGCGGACGTACTGGTAGCCGTGCGGCGGACGCTGCAGGCCGTACCGGGCGTAGTCGTTGATGACGTAACGCTGGGTCCGGTAGGCGTAGGGCATGGACTGGCCGTACGACCAGCTGCGGTACTCGTAGCCGCGCGGCGCGTAGTAGCGGGGCGCTTGGTAGCGGCGCTGGGCCTGCTGCCAGCGGGCGTAGGCGCGCTGGCGCTGACGGGCCTCGCGGCGGTCCTGGCGGCGGTCCTGGCGCCATTCGCGACGGTCTTCCCGACGCTCCTGACGCCACTCGCGGCGGTCCTGACGCTGCTCGTAGCGGTCGCCGCGAGACTGCGCCTCGGCGGCGGAGGCGATGCCGGCCGAGCTCAGGGCGATGGTCGCGGCCACTGCGGCGGTGACGAACTTGTTCATGGTGTATCTCCCGATGCGGCCGAAGGATTTCGACTTGTCCGCACCATGGAGTCCGGCGTTTGAGCCTTGCCTGAACAGCGCAGGTCATGCGCCGTTCAGCCTGTCGCCGCTTTGCGACCTTATTGCTCAGGCCGCGGCGGCCGCCGTCTCGCCGCTGTCGACCAGCGCGCGCACGGCGGCCCGGCCGGCCCCGACCCGGTTCATCACCAGGGCGAGGGCGGCGAAATCGATCGGCTTGTTCAGATAGGCGTCCGCGCCCGCTTCGAGCCCCGCCTCGTGATCCTCGGTCCGGGCCGAAGCCGACAGGACGACGATCGGCGTCTCGGCGTTGGGGCCGTCCCCGGCGCGGATCGCCCGCGTCGCGGTCAGGCCGTCCATCACCGGCATGTTCACGTCCATGACGATCAGGTCGAAACGCTGCGCGCCGGCCGCCTCGATGGCGATCTGGCCATTCTCGGCCGTGGACGAGGTGTGACCGGCCGAACCCATCCAGGCTTCGAGGATCATGCGGTTGACCGGATGGTCCTCGACCACCAGCACGCTCAGCGACTGGCCGCCCTCGACCTCGGCCACGATCGGCTCGGCCTCCGCCTCGCGGGCCCACTCCACCACCGTGGCCTCGACCGAGAAGGTGAAGGTCGAACCCTCCCCCAGCCGCGACTCGACGGTGATGTCGCCGCCCATGATGTTGGCCATGCGGCGCGAGATCGTCAGACCCAGACCGGTGCCGCCGAAGCGACGGGTCGAGGAGGCGTCGACCTGGGTGAACGGCTGGAACAGCCGCTCCAGATCGTCCGGCGCGATGCCGGCGCCGGAATCCTTCACCGCGAACTCGAAGCGGACGCGACGGTCGTCCAGCCGCTCGGACCGCACCGTGTAGAGGATCTCTCCGGCGTCGGTGAACTTCACCGCGTTGGACAGCAGGTTGTGGATCACCTGGCAGACGCGCAGGGGGTCGCCGCGCACCACCGCTGGCGTCTCGCCCTCCAGACGGGTGACGAACTGCAGGCCCTTGGCTTCAGCCTGGGCCTGGAACGGGCCGACGACGCGCTTGTGGAGATCCTCGACGCTCACGTCGACCATCTCGAAGGTCATCTTGCCGGCCTCGATCTTGGTCATGTCGAGGATGTCGTTCAGCAGGGACAGCAGGTTGTCGCCGGAATTCCGGATGATCGACAGATACTCGCGCTGGGTCGGTTCAAGCCGGGTGGCGTTGAGCAGTTGGGCCGCGCCCAGCACGCCGTTCATCGGCGTGCGCAACTCGTGCGAGATCACCCCGAGGAAGTTGGACTTGGCGTCCGAGGCGGCGTTGGCGCGATCCCGCGCCGCTTCCAGCTCCTCGATCAGGTGGGCCTGGTGCTCCTGGAAGGCGCGAATGCGCTCCTCGCGCAGCATGGTCATCATCACGAGGACGAAGAGGCCCGCCGCCGTGAACGGGACGATGGCGAGGAACTGCCAGAACTGGGGCGTGCCCCACAGGCTCGCGGCGATGATCACCGCGGCGACGCCATACGGCGACGAGATCACCACGGCCTGACGCGGCGAACTGCGCAGCTGGGCGAACACCAGCACATAGCCCGCGACCAGCAGCGACAGGGCCAGCGGCTGGCCGAAGGCGGCTCCGGAGAACCATGCGATCAGCGGGGCGGCCGCCCAAGCGGCGGTGGTGGCGGTCGCCACGGCCGGGAAGATCAGCCCCCAGCCCGTCCCGACGCGCTGGCTGATGCGTTTCTCGAAATGACCGCGCAGCGTGCCGGCCGCGAGGGTTCCGAAAAACCACACGGTCGCGGCGGTCCAGCCGACGGTGGCCAGCAGGCCCAGGGCCCAGCTGGCGATGATCAGGTAGCGCAGATACTGGGTCTGGAGGATCGCGCGCAGAGCTTGGGCGGCCTCACCCGCATCCGGGTCGCCCGCAGCCTTGCCGATGCCGTCCGATTCCACCATCGCGCGCGTCCCCCCAATCCAGCCCGCGCGAACGCTAGGCCCAAGGTTCTAAGACGAGGTGAACAGGACGCCAATTCGGCGAACGTCGTTACTCGCCGGCGGCTTCGGCGGGCGTCAGGGCGCGTATGGACAGGGCGTGGACGGGGCCGGCCAGTTCCTCGCGGAGCAGACCGTTGACGAGGCGCTGGCGCTGCACCCGCCCCTGGCCTTCGAACGCCGTCGACACAACCTTGAGATTGAAGTGGCTCTCGCCTCCCGGGCGTCCGTCGACGCCGCCTTCATGGTGGTGCCCGGCGTGGCGGCCGCTGTCGTCCTCGACCTCGAGACGTTCCGGGTTCAGCGCTGCGACGAGTTTTTCACGGATTTTCCGCGCGATCGGACCTTCGGTCATGGGCGCCTCCTTGTTGCGGACCAATTCGCCCCTACACTTCGGGCGATGTCGACCGCCTTTCAATACAAGCCGCGCTTCAAGGACATGCGCATCAAGCCGCCGCGTCCTGAAGAGGAGGCCGCCGCCGCCGACGTGCTCGGCCTGAAGCCGGGCGAGAAGGCCTGCCAGTGGCCCGATTGCAGCCGTCCGGCCACGGCCAGGGCGCCCAAGTCGCGCGAGCGCCTGAACGACTTCTACGACTTCTGCCAGGGCCACGCCGCCGAGTACAACAAGGGCTGGAACTTCTACGCCGGCATGAGCGAGGGCGAGATCCGCGCCGCCCAGGAGAACGAGGCCATGACCGGCGGTCGCCCGACGTGGGAGATGAAGGCCGGCAAGTTCAGCCGCGAGGCCGCCGCCTTCGCCGCCAAGATGGGCACGGCCAACACCCAGGGCGCCGGCAACTGGCGCGACAGCTTCGGCCTGTTCGGCCGCCGCACCCGCGAGCAGGCGGCGCCGGAGGGGCAGGACGACCTGCGCATCGGCCGCCTCGAGCGCGCCGCCCTCGCTGACCTCGATCTCGACGTCCGCACCGACAGGAAGGCGATCAAGGCCCGCTATCACGAGCTGCTCAAGCGCTTCCACCCCGACCTGAACAAGGGCGACCGCGGCGCCGAGGCCAAGCTTCAGCGGGTGATCAAGGCCTACAAGACGCTGAAGAAGGCGGGGCTGGCCTAGCGGCGCTCCGGCTCCGCGCATTCCAGCGTCAGCGAACGCAGCCCCTCGGCCCGCCGGAAGCGGGCCCAGCGCTCGCGGTCGTCGATGAACTCGGCTTCCAGCCGCGCCTAGAACGGCTCGATCTCGACGTCCGGCAGACAGGATCGGATCATCGGTTCCTCGACCAGCATGTACCGCCATCCGAACAGATGCGGCTTCGGCCCCCGCTCGCCGGTCAGCCAGCGGCCGAGGTCTCGATCGCCTGGCTCCCGGTACATGAACCAGCCGGGGCCGACATTGTGCCGCCGGGCGAATTCGGCCTGTCGACGGATCAGGGTGCGGATCCCCTCGATGCCGGTCTCGAAGCGACGCTCCGCTTCCGCCCGGTCGACGCCGGCGACCCGCATGATCTCGCGGATGCGCGGCTCGCGCCGTTCGGTCATCTCCTCATGGAGGAATTTCGGGTCGGCGCCGCCGTGCAGGACGATCGCCGCCCCGGGCTCGACGATCAGCCGTTCGGCCAGAGGAAGGAAGTAGTTGGCGCAGGAGGAATAGCACCGCTCGCGCACCCGCACGGTCAGGCTGAGCGGCTCCAGCAGCTCGGCGATGTCCATCGCATGCCTGAGGTCGCCGCCGCCGCTGTCCACCACCAGCACCGTCGTGGTGGGCGCGAGCGTGGCGCGCGCGCAGTCGGCCATGGCCTCGTCGACCGGGCCCTGCAGCATGAAGGTGGCGGCGTCGACCTGTTCGCAGCGCGCGGTCTCGCCCTCCGGAGGCGTCTGGGCCCCGCCCAGCAGGGCGACGATCAGGCTGAGCGCGGTTCCGGCGATCAATGGCTCCCCTCCTGCGGTCGCCTATCCAACCACGTCCGGCGGCCGCGCTCCACCCGCGGCCTTTGCGTTCAGTCCAGCGTGGTCCGGTACCTCATCATGGCCAGCGTCCCCACGACCAGCACGAACAGCCCCAGCGCCAGCAGGCTCGGCCCCGCGTTCTCCAGACCCACGCCCTTGAGCACCGATCCGCGCACCACCCTGAGAAAGTGGGTGACCGGGATGGCCATGCCGAGCCACTGGGCCCAGTCCGGCATGCCCCGGAAGGGGAACATGAAGCCCGACAGCAGGATCGACGGCAGCATGTAGAAAAAGCTCATCTGCATGGCCTGCAGCTGGGTTCTCGACACGGTCGAGATCAGGAAGCCCAGCGCCAGCGAGCCGACGATGAACAGCATCAGGCCGGCCCCCAGCGCCAGCCAGCCGCCGCTCATCGGCACCGCGAACAGCACCCGCGCCAGCACCAGGATCAACACGGCCTGCACCAGCCCCACCAGCACATAGGGCGTCAGCTTGCCGACCATCACCTCGATCGGCAGCACCGGCGTGGCCAGCAGGCTCTCCATCGTGCCCCGCTCGCGCTCGCGCGCCATGCCCAGCGAGGTCATCATCACCAGCGTCATCGACAGGATCACGCCCAGCAGGCCCGGCACGATGTTGTAGGCGGTAATGGCCTCCGGATTGTAGCGGCGGTGGACGACCACCTCGAACGGCGGCTCGCCCACTCCCCGTCCCGCCAGCGGCCCGGCCAAGTCGCGCGCCAGCGCCTCCCGCGGCAGCTGCAGCAGGGCCGCCACCGCGCCCGAGGTGGCCGAGGGGTCCGAGGCGTCGGCCTCCACGAGGATCTGCGCCGCGTCGCCGCGCACCACCCGCCGGGTGAAGTCGGCGGGAATGATCACCGCGAATTGCGCCTCGCCGCGCTCCAGCGCCCGGTCCAGCTCGGCGGTGCTGCGGGCCGTCCGCGTGATCTCGAAGTAGCCGCTGTTGTCCAGCGCGGCCAGGATCGAACGCGAGAAGCCGCCCTGGTCCTGCACCAGCACCGCCGTCGGCAGGTTCCGCGGATCGTCGTTGATGGCGTAGCCGAACAGCAGCAGCTGCACGATCGGCATGGCCAGGATCATGGCGTAGGTCAGCCGGTCGCGCGTCAGCTGCACGAACTCCTTGGCCATCACCGCCCAGGTGCGGGTCAGCGACATCATCACGCCGCCTCCCCGCGCGCCGCCTCGCGGTCGTGGATCAGCTGGATGAAGACGTCCTCCAGCGTCGGCCGCGTCTCGCTCCAGACCAGCGGCGGCTTGCGGTAAGGCGCGATGGCCGTCTCCAGCGCCGCGCGGTCGCGTCCCGACACGTGCAGCACGGTCCCGAACGGCGCCGCCATCTCCACGCCCGGCGTCCCGCGCAGCTCGCGCGCCAGCCGGTCCGCGCCCGGACCCTCGGCGTGGAAGGTGACCAGGCCGGAAGCGTCGATCACCTCGTCCGCCGTGCCGCGCGCCAGGGTGCGTCCGCCGGCGATGTAGGCAATCTCGTGACAGCGCTCGGCCTCGTCCATGTAGTGGGTGGAGACCAGCACCGTCATGCCCTCGGCCGCCAGTCCGTGGATCTCGTCCCAGAAGGTGCGCCGCGCCTCCGGATCGACCCCGGCCGTCGGCTCGTCGAGCAGCAGCAGCTCGGGCTCGTGCAGGGTCGCCGCCGCCAGCGCCAGCCGCTGCTTCCAGCCGCCCGACAGGGTCCCGGCCAGCTGCGCCCGCCGCGCCGTCAGCCCCAGCCCGTCCAGCGCCGCCTGCACCCGCTCGCGGCGCCGGTCCAGCTCGTGAACCCGCGCCGTGAAGGTCAGGTTCTGCTCGATCGACAGGTCCTCGTAGAGCGAGAACTTCTGGGTCATGTAGCCGACCCGCCGCTTGATCTCGCGGGAGTCCTTCAGCACGTCGAGGCCGAGCACCGTCCCCTCGCCGCTGTCGGGCCGCAGCAGGCCGCACAGCATGCGCAGCGTCGTCGTCTTCCCCGCCCCGTTCGGCCCCAGGAAGCCGCAGATGCGGCCCCGCTCCACGACGATGCCGAAGTCCTTCACCGCGTGCAGGGCCCCGAACGACTTGTTCAGCCCCCGCACGTCGATGACCTTTTCGGTGGCGCCGCGGTCAGAAGGCTCCGCCTTCTCGACCCGACGCGGCGCAGGCCCGGGAGCGGGCATCTACTTCATTGCCTCCAGCGGGATCACATCGACCGGCAGGCCCGGGTTCAGCGTCGCCGCCCCCTCCGGCCGCGCCTCGATGCGATAGACCAGCCGGTCGCGGCTGCCGCGGCTGTACAGCACCGGCGGTGTGAACTCCGGCCGCGGGCTGACCCAGCTGATGCGCGCCCGCCCCTCGCCGGCGCAGCCGTCGCAGCTGAAGCGCACCGTGCCGCCCGGGCGATAAAGCGCCATCTCCTCCTCGGGGACGAAGAACACCAGCTTGACCTCGCTGTCCGGCAGCAGGGCCAGCACCGGCTGGTTGGCCGCGGCCCATTCGCCCGGCCGGAAGAAGATCTCCTCGACCCGCGCCGCCGCCGGCGCGGCC
>JAFAEC010000042.1 GCA_023424215.1 Pseudomonadota bacterium | reverse complement strand
ATCTCGGCCCGCGCCTTGGCCGGGAGGCCCCGCACCTGGGCGTCGATGATCGGGCCCACCATGTCGAGCTGGGCCTGGGCCTCGGGGGTCATGGCGCCCGCCTGCGAGGCGATGAACGCCTTCAGCTCCCCGGCGAAGGCGTCCGCCTCGGGCTGGTAACGGGCGGCGATAGAGTCGAGGTCGGCGGACAGTTTCGCCGGTTCGGCGGCGGCGGCGGCCGCGGCCTGCATCTCCGAGGTCATCTCGCCCATGCGGGCCTCGAAGGCGTTGGCCCGGGCCTCGATCTCGGCCTCGGTCATCGGCGCCGGGGCGGCGGCCGGGGCGGCGGGCGCCTCCTGGGCGAGGGCGGGCGCGGCGAAGGCGAGGGCGGCCGAGGCGGCGAGAAGGAGGCGGAGGGACATGGTCGTTTCCTGCAGACGGGCGGCCGCGCCGCCGGACGCACCATGGCGCCGCGGCGGGCGGGAGGCGAGCGGATTCGGCGCTCAGTCCCGGCTGCGGGCGTCCCGCTTGCCGAGCACGCGCAGGCGCAGGGCGTTGAGCTTGATGAAGCCCTCGGCGTCGCGATGGTCGTAGGCCACCGCGCCTTCCTCGAAGGTGACCAGTTCCTGGTCGTAGAGGCTGTCGGGGCTCTCGCGGCCGATCACCGTCGCATTGCCCTTGTAGAGCTTGAGCCGGACCGTCCCGTTGACCCGCTGCTGGCTGTAATCGATGGCCGCCTGCAGCATCTCGCGCTCGGGCGAGAACCAGAAGCCGTTGTAGATCAGGTGGGCGTACTTGATCGCCAGCTCGTCCTTCAGGTGCATGGCGCCGCGGTCGAGGGTGATCGACTCGATGCCGCGGTGCGCCGCCAGCAGGATGGTCCCGCCCGGGGTCTCGTAGACGCCGCGCGACTTCATGCCGACGAAGCGGTTCTCGACCAGGTCGAGCCGGCCGATGCCGTTGTCGTGGCCCAGCTGGTTGAGGCGGGTGAGCAGCTCCGCCGGGGAGAGGCTCTCCCCGTCGATGGAGACGGCGTCGCCCTTCTCGAAGCCGATGGTGATCACGGTCGGCTGGTCGGGGGCGTCCTCCGGGGACAGGGTGCGCTGGTGGACGAACTCGGGCGCCTCGACCGCCGGGTCCTCCAGCACCTTACCCTCGGATGAGGAATGCAGCAGGTTGGCGTCGACCGAGAAGGGCGCCTCGCCGCGCTTGTCCTTCGAGATCGGGATCTGGTGCTTCTCGGCGAAGTCGAGCAGGGCCTCGCGGCTGCGGAACGACCACTCGCGCCACGGCGCGATGACGCGGATGTCGGGCTCCAGCGCGTAGTAGCCGAGTTCGAAACGGACCTGGTCGTTGCCCTTGCCGGTGGCCCCGTGACAGACGGCGTCGGCCCCGACCTGCCGCGCGATCTCGATCTGGCGCTTGGCGATCAGCGGCCGGGCGATCGAGGTGCCGAGGAGGTACTGGCCCTCGTAGACGGTGTTGGCCCGGAACATCGGGAAGACGTAGTCCCGCACGAACTCCTCGCGCAGGTCGTCGATGAAGATGTTCTCGGGCTTGATGCCGAGCTTCAGCGCCTTCTCGCGCGCGGGGGCGAGCTCCTCGCCCTGGCCGAGATCGGCGGTGAAGGTGATGACCTCCGCGCCGTATTCTGTCTGCAGCCACTTGAGGATGATCGAGGTGTCCAGGCCGCCCGAATAGGCGAGCACCACCTTCTTGGGAGCGGAGGCGGAAGACGACATGGCGGGGGTCCTTCGGCGTGCGCAGGGAGGCGCTGGAGCGTGCGGCGCTTAAAGGACCAGACGCCCGGCGATGCAAGGGCGGGATTGCGGCGGAGACCGTCGTTCACCGGGTAAGGATCGGGCAAGGAGTTGGAAGGCGGGTCTTAAGCTTTGCCCGTCAGACTCCGCCGGTGATCCCGAACCGCGCCCCGTCTCCGGTCGACAAGCTCGCCCTGGCCGTCGTGCACGCCCCCGAGCGGGCCATGCCGGCGCCGGTGGGCGCGCGCGAGGAATCGCTGCGCTTTCTGCTGCAGACCGCCGCCGACGCCGGGGTCACGGTGGTCGCCACCCGGCCGGACGGGGACGGCGAGCGACTGCTGGGCCAGGCCTGGCCCTTCCCTTCTCCCTTCCGCGTGACGGTGCGCACCGTATCGATCGCCGACGGCGTCGATCGCGTCGAGGCGCGGGCGCGCCGCTCGCTGGAGAGGCTCGGCCTGCCGCGCGGCGACGCCCTGCTGGCCTCGAGCGCCGCCGATCTGGTGGGCGCCGAAGGGCGCGAGCTGTGGGAAAGGATGCAGGCGCTGAAGGACCGCGGCCTGTTCCGGCGCATCGGCTTCTGCGCGACCATGGAGGACGGGCCGGTGCTGCTGGCCCGGCGCTTCCAGCCGGATCTGGTGCAGCTGCCGTGCAGCCTGCTGGACCAGCGCGCGCACCGCACCGGGGTGCTGGACGAGCTGGCCGCGCTGGGCGTCGACATCCACCTGTCCTCGGTGTTCGCCGGCGGCCTGCTGTTCATGAGCGGCGACGCCCTGCCGCCGGAGATGAACCGCTACGCCCCCCAGCTGTCGCGTATCCGCCGGCGGCTGGCCGAGGCGCGGGTCGACCCGATGCAGGCGGTGCTGGCCTACACCCTCGGCCTGCCGCAGGCCTCCGCCGTGGTGGCGAGCGCCGCCTCGGCGGCCGAGCTGCGCGCCATGCTGGCGGCGGCCCACGCCCCCGCCCCGGCGCTGGACTGGGGCGAACTGCAGCTCGAGCAGCCGGCCCCGGTGCTGGCCACCGTGCGCCGGATCAGTAGCGCAGCCTGAACCCGACGTAGCCGGACCGACCGGGCTCGCCGTAACCGAACACCTGCTGGTACGCCTCGTCGGTCAGATTCTCGATCCGGGCCGTGACGGTGACCGCGCCGGTCAGGTCGTACGACCCCGCCAGGTTGGCCGTGACGAAGCCGTCGCGCATCACCGTGGCGAAACCGTCCGAGTCGGCCTGGTCGCTCTCCGCCCGCACCGTCAGCGCCGCCGACAGCCGTTCCCCGCTCCAGCCGAGGGTGGCCGAGCCGGCGTGCTCCGGCACGCGCAACAGGCGGCCGCCGCCGGTCTCGTCGCGGGCGTCGGTCCAGCCGTAGGCGAGCGTCAGGTCGAAGCCGCCGCCGAGGCGGGCGCGGCCCTCCAGCTCGACCCCGTCCGTCGTGGTCTCGGCGACGTTGACGTAGCGCCCGGCCACATAGCTGATCTGGTCCTCGACATTCAGCCGGTAGAGGGTGGCGCGGCCCTCCAGCCGACGGTCGGCGGAACGCCAGCCGATCGCCGCCTCCCAGCCTTCGGCCGTCTCGGGGACCAGTTCCGGCCACGGCGGGGGCGCGAAGCAGAAGTCGCACACCGCCTGGCTGATCGACGGGGCCTTGAAGCCCGTGCCCCAGGCGGCGGACAGGATCACGCCGGCCCCGGCCTCAAAGGCGCCCGACAGGCGGCCGGTGGTCCGGGAGCCGAAGTCGTCCGTGGCGTCGTGGCGCAGGGCGCCGGTCAGGCTGAGGCGTTCGACCGGCTCGAACCGGGCGGTGGCGAAGGCGGAGGTGGTCCCCAGCGCGCCGGTCAAGCCGGTGGAGAGGCGTCCTTCGGTGTCTTCGCGTTCGGCCCCGAGGACAAAGTCCACGCCGCGCGCCGTTCCTACGGCCTGCCAGCGCCAGGCCTGACGCGAGGCGTCGAACGCCGAGGGGAAGTCAGAGACGGTCTCCCGATCCAGTTCGTGGGCGGCGACGCTGAACTGGTGGTCGAGGCCGAGCGCAGACAGGCTGAGGCGGGCGACGCCGGACCACTGCTCGCTCATCTGCCGGTCCGGCGTGTCGGCGAGGGTGAAGGCGGGGGCCGGATAGCCGTCGAGGTCGACCTCGGCCCCGGTCCAGCGCAGCGAACCGTCGAGGGAGAGCGCTGGAGAGACGACGTAACGGCCGCGCGCCCCGATGGTGGTCGAGGTCAGGCCGTCGTCCTCGGTGTTTCCGTTCCGGGCGTCGGCGGCGGAGACGCCCCCCGAAGTCACGTGCGACGCCCAGGCCCCGAGGGCCCGGTCCTCGCTGACCGTCCCGACCGCAAGGCGACCCCGGCGCGTGTCGAACGCGCCGGCCTCGAGATCGAGATCCAGGCCGTCGGTCTCCCGGGTGGTGAAGGCGATCACCCCGCCGATGGCGTCCGAGCCCCACAGCGACGACTGCGGTCCCGAGAGCACCTCAATGCGTTCGACGTCGGCGAGGTCGAGGCCGCCGAAGTCGAAGGCGCCGTTGACCTCGGCCGGGTCGTTGACCGGCGCGCCGTCGACGAGGACCAGGGTCTTGCCGGGCCCGGCCCCGCGGATGCGCACCTGGGCGACGCCGCCGAAGGCGCCCGAACGCACCACCGACAGGCCAGGCAGGTCGGACAGGATGTCGGCGGCGAAGACGGCGCCGCGCCGGTCGATGGTCTCCCGGTCGATGGCCCGCGCGCCGGGCGTCTCCTGGGCGATGGCGGGCAGGCGGGTGGCCGTGACGACGATCTCGTCCAGCGGGTCGGCGGGTTCGTCCGGCGTTAGGGCGTGGGCGGACAGGGGCGCGATCACGGCGGCGGCCGTGGTCAGGAGAAGGGCTCGCAGCATGGCGAAGGCTCCGTCGGTCTCCGCGCGGGCGCGCCGCGGCGACGTGGATGACGACCGGCCCGCTCCCGGGAGGAGCGACGCTGGGACCGGGTCGTCACGACGGTTCACCGCGCCCCTGCCTGGTCCCGGGCAGCGACGGACGACGTCGGCGGCCAGGTCTCCTGGCTTGCGGGTCGTCGAGCGGGGTCCACGCCTTCCCGGTTTCCCAGTGGCGCCGGGGGCGAACCCCGGATCGGACGACGCTCTCGCCGCCTACAGTTGCGGGCACAGCCGCGGTGTCCGACCGCGTTCCCTTAACCGCCTGTCCGCTTGTCGCAGGGCGGCTGAGTCTGTGCAAGAAGACCTGCTGTGGCTTGAGCGCGCAGGCGCATTCCTTCACCCTGTCGCGCTCCCATGAACGCGCCCCTCGTCCCTCCGCCGAAAGCCGCCGACCTGCCGTCCGCCGAGGGCGTGACGCCGGTCATGGCGCAGTTTCTGGCGGCCAAGGCCAGCCAGCCCGACGCCATCCTGTTCTTCCGCATGGGGGACTTCTACGAGCTGTTCTTCCGCGACGCCGAGATCGCCGCGGCGGCGCTGGGCATCACCCTGACCAAGCGGGGCAAGCACCAGGGCGAGGACATCCCCATGGCCGGGGTGCCGGTGCATGCGCTGGAGGGCTATCTGGCGCGGCTGATCCGGCAAGGCTTCAAGGCGGCCATCTGCGAACAGATGGAGGACCCGACCGAGGCGAAGAAGCGCGGCTCCAAGGCCGTGGTGAAGCGCGACATCGTGCGGGTGGTGACGCCGGGCACCCTGACCGAGGACTCCTTGCTGGACGCCCGCGGGGCCAACCGGCTGGCGGCCGTGGCCATCCGCAAGGGCCGGGCGGCGGCGGCGGTGGTCGAGCTGTCGGCCGGCGAGGTCGACGTGGTCGCCTGTTCGCTGGAGGATCTGGCCGCGACGCTGGCCTCGTTCCGGCCGTCGGAGGTGCTGGTGCCGGACCGGCTGTTCGGCGACGCGGCGGCGAAGGCGGCGCTGGACGGGTCCGGCGGCGTGGTGCAGGCCTTGCCCCAGGCGCTGGCCGAACCGGTCGGGGCGCGGGCGCGGGTCGAACGGCTGTACGGGGTGGCCTCGCTGGACGGCTTCGGGGCCTTCGAGGACTGCGAGGTCTCGGCCCTCGGACTCGTCGCCGCCTATCTGGAGACGACCCAGGCGGGCAAGGTCCCGGCGCTGCGGCCGCCGCGGCGCTCGGGCGACAGCGGCTTCCTCGCCATCGACCCGGCCACCCGGCTGAGCCTCGTGATCGACCGCACCCAGAGGGGCGAGCGGGAAGGGTCGCTTCTGGCCTGCATCGACCGCACCGTCACCTCGGGCGGGGCCCGGGCGCTGGCCGAGCGCGTCGCCCGACCGCTGCGCGATCCGACGGCGATCAACCACCAGCTCGACGCGGTCGAGTGGCTGCTCGAGCGCCGCGACCTGCGCCGCGACCTGCGCGACGGTCTGAAGGCGTCCTCCGACGTGGCCCGGGCCGTGTCCCGGCTGGCGCTGGGGCGGGGCGGCCCGCGCGACCTGGCGGCCATCCGCACCGGCCTGTCGATCGCGGAGGGCGTCGCCGGCCTGTTCCCGCCCGCGCGCGATCCCCTGACCGGCCCGCCCCTGCGTATCGCCGAATGCCTCGACCGGCTGACCCTGACCCCCGAGGTGGGGCGGCTGCTCGTCGAACTCGGCGCCGGCCTCGTCGCCGAGCCGCCGCACCTGGCCCGCGACGGCGGCTTCGTGGAGGCCGGTTTCCGGCCGGAACTGGAAGAGGCCCGCGCCCTGCGCGACGACAGCCGCCGGGTGGTGGCGGAGCTGGAGGCCCGCGCGGTCGCCGAGTCGGGCGTGGCCTTCAAGGTTCGCCACAACGCGGTGCTGGGCTATTTCCTCGAGGCGAGCGCGAAGGCGGCCGAACCCTTGCTGCGGCCCGCCGCGGAGAGCCCGTTCATCCACCGCCAGACCCTGGCCAACCAGGTGCGGTTCACGACGGTCGAGCTGTCGGAGCTGGACGCGAAGATCAGTCAGGCGGGGCAGCGGGCGCTGGCCATCGAAGCCGAGACCTTCGAGGGCTGGCGGCGCACGGTGCAGGGGCTGGCGCAGCCGCTGCAGGCCGTGGCCGAGGCGCTGGCCGAGCTGGACGCCCATGCGGCCCTGGCCGAATGGGCCGAGGAGGTCGGGGCGGTGCGGCCCCAGGTCGACGACGGCCTGTGCTTCGAGGTGACGGCCGGCCGCCACCCGGTGGTCGAGGCGGCGGTCAAGGCGCAGGGCGATCCCTACACCCCCAACGACTGCCGGCTGGACGGCTCGGGCGCGGCCTGCGCCCGCCTGTCGATCGTCACCGGTCCGAACATGGCCGGCAAGTCGACCTTCCTGCGCCAGAACGCCCTGCTGGTGGTGCTGGCCCAGGCCGGCGCCTTCGTGCCGGCGAAGGCCATGCGGCTGGGCGTGGTCGACCGGCTGTTCAGCCGCGTCGGCGCCGGGGACGATCTGGCCCGCGGCCGCTCCACCTTCATGATGGAGATGGTCGAGACGGCGGCCATCCTGACCCAGGCGACTGAGCGCAGCTTCGTGGTGCTGGACGAGATCGGGCGCGGCACCGCCACCTATGACGGCCTCGCCATCGCCTGGGCCACCGCCGAGGCGCTGCACGACCGCAACCGCGCCCGCACCCTGTTCGCCACCCACTACCACGAGCTGGCCGGACTGGAGTCGCGGCTGGCCCATGTCTGCAACCTGTCGATGCGGGCCAGGGAATGGAACGGCGAGCTGGTCTTCCTGCACGAGGCGGCGCCGGGGGCGGCGGACCGCTCCTACGGGGTGCAGGTGGCGAAGCTGGCGGGAGTGCCGCCGGCGGTGGTGGCCCGCGCCCGCGAGGTGCTGGACCGGCTGGAAGGGGAGAAGCAGGCGGCCTCCAGCCTCGACGACCTGCCCCTGTTCGCGGTGGCCGAGCCGCCGCCCCCGCCGCCGCGAGCCTCGGCGGTCGAGGACGCCCTGTCGGGCATCGACCCGGACGACCTGACCCCGCGCGAGGCGCTGGAGGCGCTGTACCGGCTCAAGGGGCTGGCGGGCCGGTGAGCGACGACCTCGACGCCCGGCTGGCGGCGGCGGCCTCGGCCCCGGACGTGCGCCGGGCGGCGACGGAGATTCTCCGCGAGGCCTGGGACGCGGGACGGGCGCGGGCGGCGCGCCGGCTGGAGGCCGGGGCCGACGGCGTGACCGTGGCCCGGCTGTACGCCGCCGCCGCCGACGAGATGCTGCAGGCGCTGTGGCGGTTCACGGCGGAGACCCTGTATCCGGCCCCCAATCCGACCGAGGCCGAACGGCTGAGCCTGCTCGCCGTCGGCGGCTACGGCCGCGGCGTGCTGGCGCCGTGGTCGGACCTGGACCTGCTGTTCCTGCGCCCGTGGAAGTCGACGCCGCACAGCGAGCAACTGGTCGAGTTCATGCTCTACGTGCTGTGGGATCTGGGCGTGAAGGTCGGGTCGGCGGTCCGCTCGGTCGACGAAAGCCTCGCCCTCGCGAAGCGGGACATGACGGTGCGCACCGCCCTGCTGGAGGCCCGGCCGCTGGCCGGCGACCTGGCGCTGGCGGAGAGCTTCATCGCCCGCTTCCAGGCCATGGTGCGCAAGGCCGATCCCCGGCCGTTCATCGCCGCCAAGCTGGACGAGCGCGACGTGCGCCACCGCAAGGCGGGGGCCGTACGCTACCGCGTCGAGCCCAACGTCAAGGACGGCAAGGGCGGCCTGCGCGACCTCAACACCCTGTTCTGGATCGCCCGGTCGCTGGCGCCGGACAGCCCGCTGGGCGCGCGGGTGCTGGACGATCTGCTGACCGCGCGCGAGCGTCGGACCTTCGAGGAGTCGTTCGACTTCCTGTGGCGCACCCGGGCCCACCTGCACCTCGTCGCGGGCCGGGCGGAGGAGAAGCTGACCTTCGACCTGCAGCCCGAGGTGGCGCGGCGCATGGGCTGGCGCGGCCGCGGCGACGAGCCGGCGGTGGAGCGCTTCATGCGCCGCTACTTCATCGTCGCCCGCGACGTCGGGGCGCTGACCCGGGCCATGTCCGCCAAGCTGGAGGCGCGCGAACAGAAGAAGGCGCTCAGCCTGTCGCGACTGATCCGTGGACGGCGGCGCAAGCTGGGGGTCGAGGGCTTCGTGCGCGTCGCCGGCCGGCTGTCGGTCACCGGACCCGAGGTCTTCGCCGACGATCCCGCCAAGCTGTTGATCCTGTTTCGCACGGCCGACGAGCATGACCTCGACCTGCACCCCGACGCCTTCTCGGCGGTGACCCGGTCGCTGTCGCTGGTGACGCCCTCGCTGCGGCGCGATCCCGAGGCGACGCGCGCCCTCCTCGACATACTGGCGGGCGGGCAGCGGCCCTACCGCACCCTGACGCTGATGAACGAGACGGGCCTGCTGGGCCGCTTCCTGCCCGAGTGGGGGCGGATCGTCGGCCAGACGCAGTTCAACATGTACCACGCCTATACGGTGGACGAGCACACCCTCCAGGCGGTGGGGATCATCAACGACCTGTGGCGCGGCAAGCTGAAGGCCGAGCACCCGAACGCCTCGGAGATCGTCCACCGCATCGCCGACTTCGAGGCCCTGATGCTGGCCATGCTGCTGCACGACGTCGGCAAGGGCGGCGACCGCGGCCAGCTGGAGGACGGGGCGATCGCCGCGCGCCGGGCGTGCGACCGGCTGGGGCTGGACCCGCGGCGCACCGAGTTCGTGGTCTGGCTGGTGCGCCACCACCTGGTGCTGTCGGACTACGCCCAGAAGCGCGACGTCTCCGATCCGGCCACGGTGCGCGCCTTCGCCGGCATCGTCGGGGATCCGGAGCGGCTGCGCACCCTGCTGGTGCTGACCGTGGCCGACATCCGCGCCGTCGGGCCGGGGGTGTGGAACGGCTGGAAGGGCCGGCTGATGCGCGATCTCTACCTGCGCACCGAGGCGGTGTTCCGGGGCGAGGGCGTCAGCCGGATCGATCCGCTGGAGGAGTATCCGGCGCTGGTCGCCCGGGCGGCGGCGACCGGCGGCGCGGCCGAGGTGGTGGCCGACCGGGAGGCGGACGAGGGCGACGAGGTCCGGCCGGCGACCCGCGTCGCGGTGGCCGCCCGCGACCGGCGCGGCC
>JAFAEC010000037.1 GCA_023424215.1 Pseudomonadota bacterium | reverse complement strand
GGCGTCGAGCACCTGCTTGCCGGCCGCGAGAGCGCGCCGGACATCGTCCATCGAGGCCACCGCGTCCGGCTGCAGCCGCGCCTTGAAGGCCGACCGCTCCGGCGCCTCGGCGGGACCGCCGGCAAGCGGCAGCCCGGCTTCGCGCCAGGCGGGGAGGCCGCCGTCCAGCACCTGCGCCCGCCGCGCGCCCATGACCTGGAGCATCCACCAGACCCGCGGGGCCGAGCGGAGGCCCAGCGTGTCGTAGACCACGATGTGGTCCGTCTCTGACAGGCCGAGCGCGCCCATGCGGGCGGCGAAGGCCTCGGGCGAAGGCAGCATGTGCGGCAGATCGCCGGCGCTGTCCGAGCTGGCTTCGAGGTCGAAGAAGACGGCGCCGGGCAGGCGCGCCGCCTCGAAGTCCGGGCGACCGTCGCGTCCGTCCAGGTGCCAGCTGGCGTCGACGATCCGCAGGTCCGGAGCCCCCAGTCGGGCGGCGAGTTCGGGGGCGGAGATCAGGGGGCTGGCGTCGGACATGGGCGCAGCGCTACGCCGGCGGTCAGCTCTTCGCCAGCGCCAACTGGATCACGTCGGTGCGACCGAAGCGGAAGCCGGCCTCGCAATAGGCGAGGTAGAAGCGCCACAGGCGGCGGAAACGCTCGTCGAAGCCGGCCATGCGGCTGATTTCCGGCCAGGCGGACTGGAAGCGCTCGTCCCAGAGCTTCAGGGTCTCGGCGTAGTCGCGGCCGAAGCGCTCGACCGCGCCCCAGGCCAGGCCCGCGCGGTCGACCACCGGCTGCAGGGCCGCCTCGGACGGTAGCATGCCGCCCGGGAAGATGTATTTCTGGATGAAGTCGGCGCGCTTGC
Source organism: Pseudomonadota bacterium (assembly GCA_023424215.1). Classification (GTDB taxonomy): domain Bacteria; phylum Pseudomonadota; class Alphaproteobacteria; order Caulobacterales; family Caulobacteraceae; genus Brevundimonas. The sequence goes on along the minus strand of JAFAEC010000037.1, from coordinate 2,515 downwards.
GGTAGCCCCCGAAATGGGCGTCGTCGATGGTGATAATCTGCAGCCCGGCCTTGCCGTCGGGGGACAGCACCTCGTGGATCTTGCCGAAATAGGCGGGCCAGTACTCCTGGCCCACCGCCTCGAACATCTCGATCGAGGCCACCCGGTCGAAGCGGCCTTCGACGTCGCGATAGTCGACCAGCCGGATGTCGGCGCGCTCGGACAGACCGCCGTTGAACATGCGCTGGCGGGCGAAGTCGTACTGCTGCTGCGAGATGGTGATGCCGGTGACCCGGGCTCCGACCTCCTTCGCCGCGAACTCCGCGAAGCCGCCCCAGCCGCAGCCGATCTCCAGCACCGCCTGTCCGGGCCGCAGCTCCATCATTCGCGCCAGGGAGGCGTACTTCTCGCGCTGCGCCGCCTCGAGCGCCATGTCGGCGCCGGTGAAGCGCGCCGAGGAATAGGTCATCGTCGGGTCGAGCCAGGCGGCGTAGAAGGCGTTGCCGAGGTCGTAGTGGGCGTGGATGTTCTTGCGCGAGCCGGCCCGGCTGTTGCGGTTCATCCGGTGGCCGATCCAGTGGACGGCCTGCATCAGGGGGCCGCCGCGGAACAGGCGGCTGATCTGGCCCTGGTTGCGGACCAGCACCTCGAGCAGGGCGGCGAGGTGAGGCGTCTCCCACTCCCGCGCCATGTAGCCCTCGGCGAAGCCGATGTCGCCGGCGGCCAGCACCCGGCGGGCGAAGCCGTAGTCGCGCACCTCGAGCACCGCGGCGGGGCCCGGCGCCTCGCCCTCGAGCTGATGGATCGTCCCGTTCGGAAGCCGGACCGTCAGGCGGCCGGCGCGCCAGTTGGCTGAGAGGAGGCGCAACAGCAGGGCGAACCCGCGCGGGGTGCGCGCCCCAGCCTCCAGACGGTCGGCGGTCACCGAGGTCATGGGGCCGATGTTGGGTAGAGGCGGCGCGGTCGTCAATCCCCGTTCCGCGAACGCGCCGGCCGCCGGGCGCCGACGGGCGCGGCGCGACTGAGGTCCGGACATCGGCGACTCCCCCCACAACAACACTTCTGTCGATACGGTGGAGGTGGCCGACCGGATGCCTCGCGGGTCGCGCGCAGCGCATGCTACCTTGCGCCGCCCGTGCGTCGGCGCCACCTGATCGCCGCAGAAGCGCGTCACAGGCTCTCGCCGCCCGAATCCAGAAGAAGGTCGCCCCGTGCCCCAGCCCAACGCCGTCATCGACATCACCGAAGGCCTGAAGCGGCCCGTCAGCATCGGCGGCGGCCAGCGCATCGTCTTCATCGCCGGGCCCTGCCAGCTGGAGAGCCGGCAGCACGCGCTGGAGATGGCCAACGCCCTGAAGGAGATCGGCGAGCGGCTGAACGTCGGCATCATCTACAAGACCAGCTTCGACAAGGCGAACCGGACCAGCGCCAACGCGGCGCGCGGCCTCGGTCTGGCAGGCTCGTTGCCGATCTTCGCCGAGATCCGCGAGAGCGTCGGGCTTCCGGTGCTGACCGACGTGCACAACGAAGCCCAGTGCGCCGAGGCGGCGCAGGCGGTGGACGTGCTGCAGATCCCCGCCTTCCTGAGCCGCCAGACCGACCTGCTGCTGGCCGCCGCGGCGACCGGCAAGGCGATCAACATCAAGAAGGGCCAGTTCCTCGCCCCGTGGGACATGAAGAACGTCATCGCCAAGGTGGTCGGGGCCGGCAATCCGAACGTCATGGCCTGCGAGCGCGGCGTCAGCTTCGGCTACAACACCCTGGTGTCCGACATGCGCGCCCTGCCGATCCTGCGCGAGATCGGCTGTCCCGTGGTGTTCGACGCCACCCACAGCGTGCAGCAGCCGGGCGGGCAGGGGACGTCCTCGGGCGGCCAGCGCGAGTTCGTGCCGGTGCTGGCGCGGGCCGCCGTGGCCGTGGGCGTGGACGCGGTGTTCATGGAGACCCACCAGGACCCGGACCATGCGCCGTCGGACGGCCCGAACATGGTGCCGCTGAACGAGTTCGAGGCGCTGGCGGCGGAGCTGATCGCCTACGACGACCTGACCAAGGCGCGGATGGCGAAGGCCGGCTGAATCCGTTAGTCCGGACAGAATGACCGACCGGACCCTCGATCTCGGCGAACTGCAGGCGCTGCTGGAACGCGTGCGCGGGCTGAAGGTGGCCTGCGTCGGCGACCTGATGCTGGATCGCTATGTCTATGGCGAGGTGTCGCGCATCTCGCCCGAGGCGCCGATCCCTGTCCTTCGCACCCGTCGCACGGTCGCCATGCCGGGTGGTGTTGGCAATGTGGCGCGCAACGTCGCCGCTCTGGGCGCGCGCGCACGGTTAGGTGCTGTGGCGGGCGACGACCCCGCAGGCGCCGAACTGGCCGCCATCATCGCCGCCGAGGACCGACTGGAGGACGCCGTGGCGCGTCCCGTCGGCGCCGCCACCATCGTCAAGACCCGTTTCGTCGCCTCCGGACAGCAACTGCTGCGGCTGGACGAAGAAACCCCGTCCACGGCCGCCTATGACGACCGAGCCGTCGTTGCGG
>JAFAEC010000001.1 GCA_023424215.1 Pseudomonadota bacterium | reverse complement strand
GGCGAATAGGCTTCGCGGCGCGGGGCGGCCGGCCCGCCTTACCGCGATTTCACTTGAGGTCGAACAGCGTTGGGTCGAGGCTCGGGCGTCCTTAGGAGCCCCGCCATGATCAAGGCCCTGTCTCTCGCCGCCGCCCTCGCCGTGCTGCCGCTGGCGGCCGCCGCGCAGGAAACCGCGTCGCCCGAAACCGCCTCGCCCGAAACCACCGCGGCCTCGGCCGAGGCCGCGATCGAGGCCGCCGCCGAGCGCTTCGAGGCGCGCATGGAGGAGTTCGGCGAGCGCGCCGAGGCTCTCGGCGCCGACGAAAGCCTGACCGACGACCAGCGCGAGACGCGCGTCGCCGCCCTGTGGGGCGAATACGCCCCCGACGTCCAGGCCTTCACCGCCGTGGTCAGCCAGCACGCCGCGCAGATCGCCGGACAGGCCCTCGCCGAGGTGGACATCGAGGCGATCGTCGCCGAGGCCATGGCCGAGGTGCACGCCTCGGGCGCCATGGCCGCGGCCGGCGGCATGGCCGTCAACGGGGCCTGGGCCTCCAACGATCCGGAGCACATGGCCACCTACGGCCTGATGGCCGATTACGCCATCGGCGGCGCCCTCGACGAGGTCGACGCGGCCATGACCGAGGTCAACGCCGCCACCGCCGGGATCGCCGCCGAAGCCGTCGCGGCGCCGGCGGACCCCGCCGCCGACTGATCCCGCTTGACCGGGGGCGCGGCCGGCCCGAGAGGACCGGTCCATGCCCGTCCTGCCCGTCGATCCGCATCTCTACGCCGCCTTCCTCGGCGTCATGGCCGTGATGGCGATCACGCCGGGGCCGGCGAACGTCTTCTCCATCGCCAACGGCGTGCAGCGCGGCCCGATGGGGGCGCTGGCCGGCGTGGCCGGCATGAACGCCGCCACCCTCGTCTGGTTCGCCGCCGCGGCGCTCGGCCTCGGCGCGCTGATCGTCGCCTTCCCGGCCGCCTTCCGCCTGATCTCGATCGCCGGCGCCCTTTACGTGGCCTGGCTGGGCGTGAAGGCGCTGGTCGGCGCCTTCCGCGCCGGCGACGCGGAGGCCGGCCACGCTCCGATCCGGCTCGGCCGCGGCGCCTTCGTCGACGGCTTCATGGTCCAGATCGCCAATCCCAAGATCGTGCTGTTCTTCTCCGCCGTCCTGCCGCCCTTCCTCGACGTGAACCGGCCCGCCGCGCCCCAGCTGGCCCTGTTCGCCCTCGCCACCATCGGCATGGACGTCCTCAGCATGTCCGCCTACGGTCTCGGCGGCGCGGCGCTGGCCCGGCGCATGACCGAGCCGCGCTTCCGGCGCGGTTTCGCCGTGCTCACCGGGGTGCTCCTGTTGGCCGCGGCCATGCTTATAGTCTCGCGTTTGTAAGGACTTGCGTCCGGCGGAACCGCCGCCGTTCAGCGTCCGTTCATCCCCCGTGGCGCGGAATGCCGAGACAAGGAGATCTCCGATGAATCCTCGCATCCTCAAGTCCGCGGCCGTGCTGGCCTCGGCCGCGCTGGCGCTGTCGGCCTGTGCGACGGCGACCCCCTACGGTCCGGCGGGCTACGGCAGCCGCTACGGCTATTCGGAACAGCGCATCGACGCCGACCGCTACCGCATCAGCTTCGCCGGCAACTCAGTGACCACCCGCGAGCAGGTCGAGATGGCCCTGCTCCTGCGCGCCGCCGAGGTGACGGTGCAGAACGGCTACGACTGGTTCGCCACCATCGAGCGCGCCACCGACCGCGACGTGCGCTACCAAGCCACGCCCGACCCCTTCTACTACGACCGGTACAGCCCGTTCTGGGGTCCGCGCTGGCGCTACTACCGCCGCGGTTACTGGAGCCCGTGGTACGACCCGTTCGGCCCGGACTTCGACGTCCGCGAGATCGACCGCTACGAGGCCACCGCCGAGATCGTCATGGGCCGCGGCCCCAAGCCCGCCGGCGACCCCAACGCCTTCGATGCCCGCGAGGTGATCGACAATCTGGGACCGCGGGTGCCGCGGGCGATGTGAGGAAGGTTCTAGATGTTAGGGGCTAGGTTCTAGGGAGGCCGTTCGCCAGCCTTCCTTCCCTGGCCCCTAGAACCTGGAACCTGGTCCCTGCCTACCCGATCCTCGGCCCCTTCAGCCGGCGCTTGTTCACATGCGTCTCCGGGGCCTTGCCGAGGTCCTCGGGCACTTCGCCCTTGAAGTAGTAGCGCTGCCACGCCTCCTTGGCGGCCTCCGGGTCGCCGGCGGCGAGGCGCTGGTTGAAGTCGGTCCGCGCCCGGTTCCACGCCTCGAACTGGCCGTGCATGTTGGGGTTGGACTCCAGCGTCCGGATCACCGGCTCGAACTGCTCGACCTTGCGGTGCTCGATCGGGGTGATGAAGCAGAACGGCTCGCCCTTCTCGAACTTCACCCGTCCCGGCCGGGTGAAGATCCAGTTCATGGTGAAGGGGAAGGGCAGCCAGTCGGTCTCGATCAGGCCGGTCAGCGGCTGGATGCCGTCCTTGACGTGGTTCGGCGAGCCGCCGGCCAGCAGCCCCCAGCCCGGCGGCGTGCGGAACAGGTACTGCGGATGCATGGTCAGCACCCCGCGCGAGAAGTGCGAGGTGACGATGTGCTTCAGGTTCGGCGTCGGCCGCTCGGGCGTGATGACGATGTCGTCCTGGCTCGGCCCGCCGTTCCACTCGGCGGTGAAGGTGATCGGGCACAGGATCTCCCAGCCCGTGGTGTTGGCCATGGTCAGCGGCAGGCAGCGGTAGGGGTGCCGGCTGGCGAAGGCGTCCATCCAGTTGCGCGACTGCCGCCCCGGCACGAGGTCCGGCGGCTGCGGCATCATGGGGTAGCACTCGAGCTCCACGGGCGATCTCCGGCAGGCTTTTCGCGACAGGTCTTCACCCCTAGCTTCGCCCGATGACCGAAGACAAGCCGGCCGCCGCCGCGGCCCTTCTCCCCGACCCCGCGTTCGACCGCGACCGCCTGCTGGCGTGGATGGCGGAGCGGGGGATCGAACAGACCACCCACGACCATCCGGCCGTGTTCCGCGTCGACGAGGGGCGCGAGCTCAAGGCCGCCATGCCCGGCGCGCACAGCAAGAACCTGTTCCTCAAGGACAAGAAGGGAAGGCTGTGGCTGATCTCGGCCCGCCAGGACACGGTGGTCGACCTGAAGCGCGCCGACAAGTGGATCGGCTCGGCCCGCCTGTCCTTCGGAAACGAGGCCCTGCTGTGGGAGACCCTCGGCGTCCGCCCCGGCTCGGTGACGGCCCTCGGCCTGATCAACGACCCCGGCCACCGCGTGACCTTCGTCCTCGACAAGGCCCTGTGGGACGCCGACGTCGTCAACTTCCACCCGCTGACCAACACGGCCACGACGGCCCTGACGCAGACGGACTTCCGGCGGTTCCTGACGCTGATCGGGCGGGAGCCGGTGGTGGTGGATTTCGGGCGGCTGCGGGGGTGATTTGCCTAGCACGATTCCCGGGGGAATGTTGCCAATCTGTTCCGGCGATCCACCTCCGCGCGCGAACCGTCCCCAGGCCTGCTTTCGCCCGTAACCGTCCTCCACGGTTCAATCCGCTCCGGGACAATGCTAGAGCCCGCCGCATCCCTCCCCGCCCCTGACATACGGACGCCGCCATGCCCGCCGCTCCCGACTTTCCCCCCGCGCCCGACCGCGTGGCGCCGAAGCGCGCGCTGATCTCGCTGAGCGACAAGACCGGGCTGGAGGACGTCGCCCGCACCCTGCACGATCTCGGCGTCGAACTGGTCTCGACCGGCGGCACCCGCGCCGCCATCGCCGGCTTCGGCCTGCCGGTGAAGGACGTCGCCGACCTGACCGGCTTCCCGGAGATGATGGACGGCCGGGTCAAGACCCTGCACCCGGTGGTGCACGGCGGCCTGCTGGGCGTGCGCGACGCGCCGGCCCACGCCGAGGCCATGACGACGCATGGCATCGGCGGCGTCGATATCCTCTGGATCGACCTCTATCCGTTCGAGCAGACCGTCGCCTCGGGCGGCGGCTTCGAGGCCGCGATCGAGAACGTCGACATCGGCGGCCCGGCCATGATCCGCTCGGGCTCGAAGAACCACGGCTACGTCGCCGTGGCCGTCGACAGCGAGTCGATCGCCATGATCGTCGAGGCCCTGAAGGCCGACGGGGCCACGACGCTGGAGCTGCGCAAGCGCCTCGCCGCCCGCGCCTTCGCCCGCACCGCCGCCTATGACGCCGCCGTCTCCGGCTGGTTCGCCGGCCAGCTGGGCGACGCCGCCCCGGCCCGCAAGTCGATCGCCGGCGCCCTGGCCCAGACCCTGCGCTATGGCGAGAACCCGCACCAGACCGGGGCCTTCTACCGCACCGGCGAAACCCGTCCCGGCGTCGCCAACGCCCGCCAGCTGCAGGGCAAGGAGCTGGGCTACAACAACATCGCCGACGCCGACGCCGCTTATGAACTGGTGGCCGAGTTCGAGGCCCCGGCCTGCGTCATCGTCAAGCACGCCAATCCCTGCGGCGTGGCCGTCGGGAACGATCTCGAGGAGGCCTACGCCCGGGCGCTGGAGTGCGACGCGGTCTCGGCCTTCGGCGGGGTGGTGGCGGTCAACCGCCCCCTGACCGGCGCCGACGCCCGCGCCATCACCGGCATCTTCACCGAGGTGGTCATCGCCCCTGGCGCCGACGAGGAGGCGAAGGCCGTCTTCGCCGCCAAGAAGAACCTGCGCCTGCTGCTGACCGACGGCCTGCCCGATCCGCTGGCGGCCGGCGAGGTGTTCCGCTCGGTGGCCGGCGGCTTCCTCGTCCAGGGCCGCGACCGCTCGCGCATCGCCTCGTCTGACCTGAAGATCGTCACCCGTCGCCAGCCGACCCCGACCGAGATCCAGGACATGCTGTTCGCTTTCACGGTCGCCAAGCACGTCAAGTCGAACGCCATCGTCTACGCCAAGGACGGCCAGACCGCCGGCATCGGCGCCGGCCAGATGAACCGCCGCGACTCCGCCCGCATCGCCGCCATCCGCGCCCGCGAGGCCGGCGAGGCCAAGGGCCTTGCCCATTCGCTGGCCCAAGGGTCGGCCTGCGCCTCCGAGGCCTTCTTCCCCTTCGCCGACGGCCTGCTCGAGGCGGTCGCCGCCGGCGCCACGGCGGTGATCCAGCCCGGCGGCTCGATCCGCGACGACGAGGTCATCGCGGCGGCGGACGAGGCGGGGATCGCCATGGCCTTCACCGGGGTGCGGGTGTTCCGGCACTGACGCCTGCGGCCGTCGTCCCTGTCCCCGACGGGTCTTCCGGGAGTCCTCCGGCTGTCGCGCCGGTGTCGCCCCCGTATCGCGTCGATGTCCCCGTCCTGTCCCTGCGATGTCGCTGTCCGGTGGGGCCGAACTCGCCGCCGGACTGGCCGGAATCGTCGCGCCGGGCTGACCGGAATCGCCGGCCGACTGTTCATCGGCGGCGCGCCGGCTAAGCTGGCCCCATGGACACCCTCGCCGCCCGCTGGGCCCGCCTCGAACCCCATGTCGCCGTGGTCGGCCCGGACGACGACCGGCCGCGGCCGGCGGTGATCCTGTTCCACGGCTGCGGCGGCCTGCGCGACCACCTGCCGAAATACGCCGCAGCGGCGAAGGCGATCGGCTGGCGCGCCTTCATCGTCGACTCCTACGCCCCGCGCGGCTGGGGCCGGAGCTTCGCCATGGCCACCGTCTGCACCGGCCTGCTGCTGCGCGGCCACGAGCGCGCCGGCGACGTGCTGGCGGCGCTGGACGGCGTGTCCCACCGCCGGGACGTGGACCCGTCGAAGATCGCCCTGGCCGGCTGGAGCCACGGCGGCTGGGGCATCATGGAGGCGATGAGCTCGGCCCGCCGTCCCGGCGCGCTGGGCCTGGCCAACCCCGGCGACGTCGACCTCGACGGCGTGCTGGCCACCTACCTCGCCTACCCCTACGTCGGCGTCGCCGCCCTCAACCGCATGCGCCCGTGGCGGCATTGTCCGAAGACCCTGGCGGTCATCGCCCGCTCGGACCACCTGACCACGGTGCGCAACGCCGAACGGGTCCACGCCATGATCCGCGACTGCGGGGCCGAGGTGGAGACCTGGATCGCCGACGGCACCCACAGCTTCGACGAGCCGATGACCGCCCCGCCGATGCGCTACCATCCCGAACTGGCCGAGGAGGCGGTGCGACGCTTCGCCGCCCTGCTGGAGGACGTCGCGGTCGCGCCTCAGGCCGGAACGGGTTCGACCGCGACCGGCGCCCGGATCGAGTTGGCCACGTAGCAGGCCTCGTGGGCGCGGTGGTGCAGCTCGTCCAGCGCCGCCGCATCGGGCCGCGTCTCGCCCGAGAAGGCGACGGCGGGCCGCAGGGTCACGGCGGTGATCGACACCTTGCCGCGCTCGTCCTTGCCCAGCACGCCGACGGCGTCGTCGCGGTAGCTGTCGACGACGAAGCCCGCCCGCGCCGCATAGGCGAGGAAGAACAGCATGTGGCAGCTCGACACCGCCGCCACCAGCGCCTCCTCCGGGTCGACCGCGGCGGGGTCGGACAGCGGCGCCGGCACGCTGGAGGGGGCCGACGAACCGCGCACCACCGCCCCGCCGTCGAAGCGCCACTCGTGGGCGCGGTCGTAGCGGTTGTCGAGGAAGGGCTGGTCGCCACGACGCCATTCGACGGTGGCCAGGTGTTCGCTCATGGGGCTCTCCGCTGCACGGTCCGCTACAGCTAGGCTGGTCCGGCACGCATGGCCAGACCGCCCGGCTTGCCCCTGCGGCCGCGCCGCCGTATCCGGGAGCCATGGCCGCCCCTCTGATCTGCCCGTCCATCCTCGCCAGCGACTTCGCCCGCCTGGGCGAGGAGGTCCGCGCCCTCGAAGCCGCCGGCGCCGACTGGATCCACGTCGACGTCATGGACGGCCACTTCGTGCCCAACCTGACCATGGGCCCGGACATCGTGAAGGCGATCCGGCCGCATTCCAGCCTGCCCTTCGACGTCCATCTGATGGTCGCGCCGGTCGACCCGTGGCTGGAGGCCTACCGCGACGCCGGGGCCGACATCCTCACCGTCCACCCCGAGAGCGGCCCGCACCTGCACCGCACCCTGGGCCGCATCCGCCAGCTCGGCGCGAAGGCCGGCGTGGTCCTGAACCCGGGGACGCCGCTGACCGTGCTCGAGGAGGTCGTCGACCTCGTCGACCTCGTCCTGCTGATGTCGGTCAACCCCGGCTTCGGCGGCCAGTCCTTCATCCCCTCCTCGCTGCGCAAGATCGAGCGCGCCCGGGCCCTGCTCGACGCCGCCGGGTCGAAGGCGCACCTGCAGGTCGACGGCGGCGTCACCTCGGCCAACGCCGCCGCCTGCGTCGCCGCCGGAGCCGACGCCCTCGTGGCCGGCTCCTTCGTCTTCAAGGGCGGCCCCGACGCCTACGCCGCCAACATCCAGGCGCTGAAAGCGGCGTGAGCCCGCTCGGCCCCTTCGCCCGCTCCGAAGGCTCCGCCCCTCCGCCCGGCGAGATCCCGGGCCTGCGCGGCGCGCCGATGCGCACCCCCGTCCGGTCCGCCGGCCCCTCGACCGGTCCGTCGCTGTGGCCCGCCATCGCCGGCCGCCTGCTGACCCGCCAGCTGTGGATCGAGCTCTACGGCCTGCCCGGCTACACCCAGACGCTGAAGGGCCGCGCCGCGCCGGGGTTCGCCTCCACGCCGCGCGACTTCCGGCCCGTCGACCCCGCCGTCGGCGCCGGGATTCTCGCCGGCCGCATCACCCTCGCCGGCGCCAGCCTCGATGTCCCTCCGCCGGAGGATCCCTTCAACCGCCCCAGCCCGACCCGGGCCTTCGCCGTCGACCTGCACGCCTTCGCCTGGCTGCCCTCGCTGATGCAGGAGGGCGAGCGCGGCGCCCGCGAGGCGGTGCGGCTGACGCTGGCCTGGGCCCAGGTCTTCGCCCGCTGGTCCCCCTTCGCCTGGGACCCCGACATCCTCGCCCGCCGCGCCTTCAACCTGGCCTGCGCCGCGCGGCGCATGGGCCAGGTC
>JAFAEC010000189.1 GCA_023424215.1 Pseudomonadota bacterium | reverse complement strand
CGCCGCGCGGCCGCGGCGCCGCCCCCGCCCCCCCCCCCCCCCCCCCCCCCCCCCCGCCCCCGTCCCTCAGTAGCGGTACTCGACGCTCATCCAGACCTTGTCGGCATCCGGGAAGGCGGCGTGGTCGCTCTCGAACCGCGCCCCCTTCACCTCGATCGACCAGTGGGCGTCCATCGGCACGGCGGCCGACAGGTCCAGTTCGCGGCCGAGGCGGAAGTCGCCGTCGGCGTCGTGGAACAGATGCGCCTCGGCCGACAGCTTCACGGTCCGCCCGAAGGCCGGCCGGCTCAGCGATCCGCGCAGGAAGACGTCCCGGACCCCGAAGGCGGGGGTCGTGGTGATCACGTCCGACCATCCCAGGTAGCCGTGCCCGGTGCCCAGCGGCGTCTGGAAGCCTGAAACGCCGTCGCCGTCGAACCGCTCGTATCCCCCCGCAAGCGTCCACGCCGGTGCCTGAAGCCCCACCGCGACCGCCTGCAGGTCCAGCCGGTAGTCGGCGGGATTGGCGCCGGCGTCGGTCTGCACGGCGTACTCCCCGGCCCAGGTCAGCGACAGCCCGTCCCGCACCGGCCGCGCCCCCGCCAGCCGCGCCCCGACTGTGGTCGAGGACATGGCCGGGGCGTTGTCCAGATCGATGGCCAGCCCGAAGCCGCTCAGCCGGCCCAGTGGCGTGTCCGTCTCCGCCTGCAGCAGATGGACGTCCCCGCGCCAGACCCCCTGCGGATGCTCGTGGCCAAGAGGCCGCTGCACGCGGTCGGCGAAGACATATGTCGCCGTCACCGGCTTGAGGGCCGAAGTCGTCACCCGCACCGCGTCGAAGGTCTGTTCGTTCTGACGCCAGCCCACGTTGCCCACGAAGCGGCTGTTGCCGACGATCAGCCGCTGCCGGCCGACCACCACCTCGGTCTCGGGCAGGCCCGTCCAGCGCAGCTGGGCCCGGTTCAGCTCCAGCGTCTCGCCGTCGGGCACGGCCGGCCGGCCGGGGACCGGATCGACCGGCGCCGAATAGCGGTCGTCGAGCACCGCCACCCCCTCGCCTTCGACCAGCAGCTGGAAGTCGCTCACCGTCGGCGAGCGCCAGCCGAGGCGGGCGCGCAGGGTCAGGGCGTGGGCCTGCTCGGCGAACCCCTGCTGGTCGACGAACTCGCTGCGCAGGCGGCTCTCGAACAGGACCCTGGCGCCGCTCTCGTCAGACGTCTGGGCGAGCGCCGCTGCGGGCAGAAAGAAGGCCGCCAGGGCGGCGGCCGGAACGGCCTTGATCATGGCCACGTCTCCAGAAAAGAAAGCGGCCGCCGGGATCTCCGGCGGCCGCTCGCCGCATCGCGGCTAGTGCTCCATGTTGGTCGGGGTGCCCGGAGCCGTCCGGAAGATGTCCGGGTTCTCCGCCCCGTTCACCTGGATGATCCCGGCGGCGCCGCGATCCACCCGGCTCAGGGCGTGGTCGACCATGATATAGCTGCCCGGCACCTCGAACTTCAGGTCCACCACGGTGGCCCCGCCAGGCGCCACGAGGACGGTCTGCACGTCCTGGATCGGTTCGCTGACCAGCGACGCGTCCTGGTAGACGTTGTCGAAGATCTCGCCGATCACGTGGAAGCTCGAGATCTTGTTGGGGCCGCCGACGCCGAAGTAGATGCGGGCCGTCTCGCCCACGTTCACCTGCAGCGCGCGCTCTCCGGTCAGGGCCTTGAAGGCGCCGTTCATCACATAATAGGTCGGCTGTTCGTTGAGCAGGTTCTCGATGCTCTCGGTCAGCAGGCCGGGGGTGCCCTGGGCTTCCTCGGTGTAGAGCTCGCCCTGCATGACGTAGAACTCGTGGTCCACCGCCGGCAGGCCGCCCTCGGGCTCGACCAGGATCATGCCGTACATGCCGTTGGCGATGTGCTGGGCCACCATCGGCGTGGCGCAGTGATAGACGTACAGCCCCGGCTTCATGGCCTTGAAGGTGAACGACTTGTGCTCGCCCGGCATGGCGTTGGTCGCCGCCGCCCCGCCACCCGGCCCGGTGACCGCGTGGAAGTCGACGTTGTGCATCATGGCGCTGTTCTCGTCGTTGGCCATGTTGACCTCGACGGTGTCGCCGACGCGAACGCGGATGAACGGCCCGGGGACCTGGTTATTGTAGGTCCAGTAGGTGTAGGTCGTCCCGTCCTCCAGCTGGCCGATCACCTCGGTGGTCTCCAGGTTGACGACGTGGTGGCGCGGGCTGTTCGCGGTCAGCGGCCCGGGCAGGTCGGTGCCCCGGCGGACGATGTCGACGGCGGCGGGAGCGTCCGCGGCGTCCGCCGCGGGAACATCCTGGGCGACGGCGGCTCCGGCGATCAGCGCCGTCGCGGCGGCGGTGGTGAGGAGGGCGAGGAGTTTCATCTCTTGGGTCTCCGGGGCGCTTCGATCGGCCCCCAATGAGGTCCGTTTAGGAGCCCCCCCGCCGGCCAACGTTGCGGGCCGACAACCTCCGTTCCGGGACACTACCAACCCACGCCGTACGTAGGGTTTTCTCTTTATTTTTCCGTTGCTTACCGAGGGTACGCAAAACCTCCGTGCGAACCCCTAGGTAGTCCTACGGAGACCGGTCTGGGTTGAACGCAAAAGAGGCCCGGGCATCGGTCCCGGGCCTCTACGGCGGCGTCTGGAAAGGGTTCGGCGAGAGGCCGATCCAGTCGGATTCAGTGATGTGCTCGCGGCGCCGCCGGGGTCAGGTTCAGCATCGCCGGCGGGTGCGCCGGACGCGATCCGTCCGCCCCGGCCGCCTCGTTCCACGCCACCACCCCGCTCTCGCAGGTCTGGATGACGTCGAAGGCCAGGGGCCCCGCCGCATCGGGCAGTTTCGCCGCCAGCCCGAAGACGTCGAACTGGTCGTCGGTCAGTCGCCCGGTCCAGGTGACCGCCGTGACCCGCTCGACGATCATCCGACCGCCTTCGCCGGCGATCGGCTGGGCCAGCGGCTCGCGCTCGACATCCAGCGTCCATCCGGGCTTCGGCTGGGCGCGGACGACCAGCAGGGCCTCGGGGATCTCGACCCGCAGCGAGGTGGTCGGTGAGCCGTCGCAGCCGTGGCCGAGCCGCAGCTCGCCGGCCCAGTGTCCGCCGGCGACCGCCTCCTTCTCGGCGAAGACGGGATGGGCCACGGCCGGGCCGGCGATCAGGCCGGCGAGGCCGGCGAGCAGAAGGGCGTTGCGCATGGAAGGTCTCCTCAGAAGCTGGCGCGCAGGCCGGCGAAGGCCGAACGCCCCTCGCCCGGCCAGAACACGGCGGTGGAGGCGACGCGGGCGTCGGTCACCGCATTGGCGTTGGACACGTAGATCTCGTCGGTGAGGTTCCGGGCGTCGAGGAACAGGGTCACGCCCGGCCGGGCCGTCCAGGTGGCGTTCAGCGACCACACCGCGTAGCCGGGGCTCTCCAGGGTGTTGGCGTAGTCGACCCAGGCCCCGCCCGGCGCCCACTCCACCGCCGGCGCGATCGACCAGACCCCGCGGCGGCCGAGGCGAAGCTCGGCGTGGTAGTGGTGCTCGGGAACCACCGGCAGGCGGTTCGAGCCGTAGCGACTGTCGCCATCGAAGCGGAAGTCCGACCAGGCGTACGTCTGGTGCAGGTCCAGTTCGTAGTCGCCGGCGCGCAGGATGCGCCATTCCAGCCCCGCCTCCACGCCGCTGTGGATCGTCGGTCCGGCGTTGAAGGTCGCCGCCGGAATGTCCGGGCCGGGCAGGAAGGACAGCAGTTCGTTCTCCACCTCCATCCGGTAGGCGGCGACGTCCCAGCGCAGCGGGCCGCGCTTCCCGCGGGCGCCGACCTCGTACGTCCAGGCCTCCTGCATCTCCACCGGCACGAAGGCCGGGATGGGCGACTGGACCAGGGCCGCGAAGGCCGGAGGCTCGACGCTGCGGGTGGCGTTGGCGAACAGCTGCTGCCCGCCTTCGAACTCCCACAGCAGGCCCAGCCGGGGAGCGAACCAGTCGAAGTCACGCGAGTCGCTGCGCGCCGGCTTCAGCCGGTCGGTATAGTCGCGCGAGGTCCAGCCCAGGCTGCCCCCCGCCACCACCGCCAGCCGCTCGGTGACGAACAGCCGGCCCTCGGCGAAAACGTCGAGCGCCGTCGCCTCCTGCCGGGTGTCGCCCATCAGGGCGCCGCGCTCGCCGGCGATGTTCTGCAGCACCAGCCCGTCGAGCTCGCCCTGGCGCACCCAGGCGCCGGCGAACAGATCCGCCTGCCGCCCGCCAAGCGACCCGGTCCAGTCCAGCCGGCCGAAGGCCCCGAGGTTCAGGCTCTCCTGATCGATGACGATGGAGATCGGGTGGTCGAGGTCCTTCTTCGCCGCATAGATCCCGCCCTCGAACTTCCACGCCTCGTTCAGCCGCCAGTCCAGCTGGACGGAGCCGCGCAGCGAGGTCATGTCGCGCCGGTAGTCGCGCTCGATCACCCCGGGAGCCGCCTGCTCGGGGTCGGCCTGCAGCTGGGCGAGGGTCAGGGCGCCCGGGATCTCGTTCTCGATATCCGCCGCGCTGAGCAGCACCCGCACCTGGCGGTCATCGCCCAGCGCGCGGCCAAGGTTCAGGCTGAGCCGCTGCGACTGCTGCGCCGAATGCGCCCGCGCGCCATCGGCGGTCAGGAAGGTGGCGCCGGCCCACAGGTCCCAGCCGCCGCGCTCGCGCGCCAATTCACCGTGGCCGCGGAAGGTGCCGAAGGAGCCGCCTTCCAGCCGGATCTCGTTGGCGGAAGGGGCGTCGCGGCCGGTCGGCGTGTTCAGCTCGATCGCCCCGCCCATCGCGGCGCCGCCGAAGCGCAGGGCGTTGCCGCCCTTGTACACCTCGATGTAGCGGGCGCTCAGCAGGTCGATTTCCTGGAAGTCGCCGAAGCCGTCGGCCTGGTTGAACGGCACGCCGTCCTGGGCCAGCACCACGCCGCGGTTGTGGATCGAGTTGCCGACGCCCGAGCCGCGGATCGAGAGGCGTACGTCCTCCCCCCAGCGCTTCTGGGCGTAGACTCCGGGGGCGCCGTGCAGGGCCTCACCGAGGTGCGTGGCCAGATGGTCCTGATAGGCCTCGCGCGCGATCACGGACACGGCGCCGGGGGTTTCCTGAAGCTCCGCCCGCGCCCGGCGCGCCACCGCGGGGTCGGTGGGATCAAGCGAGGCGGTGACGACCACCTCGGTCAGGACGGTCGGCTCCTCCAGCGGGTCCGGCGCGCCGGGCGCCGCCATCAGGGCCAGGGCGGAAACGGTCGAGAGAAGCATGTCGGAAAGTCCGGAGCGCGGCCAGGCGCCGCACCCGCCTTGTCCGATACCGCACCCTTGGGCGGGTTGACGCACCGCACCCGGCGCCTCCGGAATTGTCCGATCCGGGAGACGCCGCGATCAGTCGCCCGGCGCCTCGTCGTCGTCGATCAGGATGCGTTCGGCCGCGCCGCGCACGTCCTCGTACTGGCCCGCCCGCAGCGTCCACAGGAAGGCGACCACGGCCCCGATCCCGAGGGCCAGCGACAGGGGCGCCAGGATGAGCAGGATGTTCACCGACGACCTCCCACGCGCAGCGCGTTCAGGGTGACCACCAGCGACGACCCCGACATGGCGATGGCCGCCACGAACGGATTGACGAAGCCGAGCATGGCCGCCGGCGCGGCGACGAGATTGTACACCGCCGCGAAGCCGAAATTCTCCAGCGCCCGGCCCCGCGCCGAACGGGCCACGTCGATCGCATCGACCACGGCCGACAATTCCGCTCCCGACAGCACCAGGTCGGCGGCGTTCTGGCTGGCCTCGAGCGCCGAGCCCGGAGCGATGGCGGCGTGGGCCCGCGCCAGCGCGGCGGCGTCGTTCAGCCCGTCGCCGATCATCAGCACCTTGCGGTTCGCCGACAGGCGATCCACCGCCTCGGCCTTCTCCTCCGGTGTCAGGCCGGCGCGCCAGTCCGACACGCCCACCGCCGCGGCGGCCTCGCCGACCGCTCCGGCCAGGTCGCCCGACAGGATCTCCACCGTCAGCCCCCGCGCCTTCAGCCCGGCCACCGTCCCGGCCGCGTCGGCCCGCAGGCGATCGGAGAACCGCAGGCGGACCGGCGTCTCGCCCTCGACGCCGAACCAGAGTTCCGTCTCGCCCTGCTTCAGGGTCGACGCCCCGACGAAGGCGGCGCGGCCGAGGCGAGCCAGGCGGCCGTCGATCCGCCCCTCGACGCCCAGCCCCGGGTGCTCCAGCACTTCGGTCGCGGTCGGCCCCTCCCCCGCGGCGCGCGCGACGGCGCGAGCCAGGGGATGGCGCGAGGCGCGGGCCAGCGGGGCGACCCGCGCGACCGTCTCCGGCGCCGCCTCGACCAGTTCCGGCCGCCCCTCGGTGAGCACCCCGGTCTTGTCGAACACCACGTGCTGGACCTCGGCCAGCCGCTCCAGCGCGGCGCCCGACTTGACCAGCACCCCGCGGCGGAACAGCCGCGAGGAGGCCGCCACCTGCACCGCCGGAACCGCCAGCCCCAGCGCGCACGGACAGGTCACGATCAGCACCGCCACCGCCCGGATCAGCGCCTCGCGCGGGCCCAGCCCCAGCGCCCAGCCGCCGGCGAAGGTCAGGGCGGCGACCGTGTGCACCACCGGCACGTAGAGGGCGGCGGCCTTGTCGGCGAGGCGCACATAGCGCGACCGGTTCTGCGCCCCGGCCTCGACCAGGCGGGCGATCGCGGCCAGGGCCGAGTCGTCGGACCGGGCGCCGGCCCGGAGGGTCAGCAGTCCGGACAGGTTGAGGGCGCCGGCGCGGCAGGCGCTGCCGGGAGCGACGGCTTCCGGCGCGCTCTCGCCGGTCAGAAGGCTGTTGTCGATCTCGGAGCGGCCGTCCTCCAGCACCCCGTCCACCGGAATGCGCTCGCCCGGCCGGATCCGCAGCATGTCGCCGGGCCGCACGTCGGTCAGCGGAATGGCGCGCTCGCGTCCCTCCCCGTCCAGTCGGGAGGCGGTCGGCGCCTGCATGGCCAGCAGGTCCGCGGCGGCGCTCCGCGCCCGGCCCCGCAACACATGGTCCAGCCAGCGCCCGATCAGCAGCAGGAACAGCAGCGACACCGCCGCGTCGAAGTAGGCGTCGCGGCCGTTCAGGAAGGTCTCGGAGAAGCTGATGACCAGCGTCAGGATCACCCCGATCGAGATCGGCACGTCCATGTTGGCGCGCCCGGCCCGCAGCGAACGCCAGGCCGACTCGAAGAACGGCATGCCGGCGTAGATGGCGCACGGCGCGCCGACGATGCCGGACAGCCACATCATCAGGGTGCGCGTGGCCGGGCCCAGTTCCTGGCCGAACAGCCCCGCCCACAGCGGCACCGAGAACATCATGGCGTTCATGGCGCCGAAGCCGGCCACGGCCAGGGCGATGATCAGCCGCCGGCCCTCGCGATCGCGCTGGTCCCGCGCCTCGCCGGGATCATACAGGGTGGCCTCGTAGCCCAGGCCCTCGAGGGCGGCGATCACGGCGGCCGGATCGGCGCGCCCGTCGGCGAAGCCGACCGCCAGCCTGCCCAGCGACAGGTTCAGCCGCGCCGAGGCGACGCCCGGCAGGCCGGCCACCGCCTTCTCGATCTTGGCGATGCATCCGGCGCACCGCGCCCCGCGCACCAGCAGGTCGACCCCCGCGCGCCCGTTGGCGTCGCGCCTGACGAAAGCGCCCATGTCGGGCGCGTTCGCCGCGTCCCAGGTCACGGCCATGTCAGTCTCCGGCTGGCCGTGAAGTCGCGCCCGGCCGCGTCGCGGGCCGCGACGGCGGCGTCCCAGGTTCCCGACAGCGGCGCCCGGGCGACGTAGAGACCCGGCTCCGCCTCGGTCAGCGTCAGCCGCGTGCGTCCGTGCTCGGTGGCGGGCCGCTGCAGGTCGGCGCTGACGGTCAGGCCGGCCAGCGGTTCGCCCGCCGCATCGCGCATCCACACCGCCACGCCCTCCGGCCGCGCCTCGGCGGCGGCCCGCCAGCCCAGCTCCGCCTGGCGGCGCTGGCGCTCCAGCTCGGCGTTGTAGAGCAGGCCCGCCTCGTAGGGCTTGTTCGCCACCTGGCCCGGGTGAGTCCGATAGGCCAGGGTCAGGAAGGCGGCGTCGACCGCGATGATCAGTCCGAAGAAGGCCGTCACCCCGAGGCCGACGTGCCAGCCCTTGATGGTGAAACCGCTCATCTCTGCTCTCCGAAGGTGAAGGCCGTCTGCACCAGCTGACGCTCGTCCCCCGCCCGCACCTCGAAGGCGGCGCCCTTCTGGCCCTCGCCGACCTGCTCGTACGGCACGGTGACGAAGACGCGGACCGGCGTGACCCGGTTGGGCTCGATCTCGAACCGCAGCGGTTCCCCGGCGGGCTTGCCCGGGCTGCGCAGCTTCGCGCCTTCGATGCCCGCGAAGCGCACCTCGACCGTGGTCGGCTCGAACGACCGGTTGGCGATCTTCAGCGTGTAGCCGTTGCGGATCGCCCCGTCGCTCAGCCGGATCATCGCCGGGTTCCGGTCGCGCAGCGCGTGGACGTCCAGCTCCTTGCGACCAAGGAAGCCCCACACCATCAGGCCGGACACCAGGGTCAGCGCGACGGCGTAATAGAGCGTCCGCGGCCGGACCAGCTTGTGCTTCGGCTTCTCGCCCCGGGCACGCGCCGCCACGGCGGCGTCGGTGTCGTAGGCGATCAGTCCCTTGGGCCGGTCCACCTTGACCATGATCTCGTCGCAGGCGTCGATGCACAGGCCGCAGTTGATGCACTCCAGCTGCGGGCCGTTGCGGATGTCGATGCCCATGGGGCAGGCGACCACGCAGGCGTTGCAGTCGATGCAGTCGCCGCGGCCTTCCCAGCTGTCGGACTTCTTGTGCGGCCCGCGCGGTTCGCCGCGGTCGTAGCGATAGGTGACCTGGAACGACTGGTCGTCCAGCATGGCCCCCTGGATGCGCGGCCACGGGCACATGTAGGTGCACACCTGCTCGCGCATGTGGCCGGCGAACAGATAGGTCGTCCCGGTCAGCAGCAGGCAGGAGACATAGGCGGTGATCGGCGCGTCGCCGGTCCAGAAGGTCCGGATCAGGGTCGGCGCATCGTGGAAGTAGAAGATCCACGCGCCGCCGGTGCCGAAGGCGACGCCGATCCACACCAGGTGCTTGCCGGTCTTGCGCCAGGCCTTGTTGAAGGACATCGGCGCGGCGTCGAGGCGCATCCGGGCGTTGCGGTCGCCCTCGAACATCCGCTCGATGTAGATGTAGAGGTCCGTCCACACCGTCTGCGGACAGGCGTAGCCGCACCACAGCCGGCCGAACAGCGCCGTGGTCAGGAACAGGGCCAGGGCCGCCAGCACCAGCAGGCCGGTGATGAAATACACCTCCTGGGGCCACAGCTGGATCCAGAAGAAGTAGAACCGGCCGCCGTCGAAATCGACCAGCACCGCCTGGTCCGGCAGGGCGCCGGGGCGCTCCCAGCGGATCCACGGGGTGATGTAGTAGATCGCCAGCATGGCGATCAGCAGGGCCCACTTCAGCCACCGCCACGGGCCGTGCACCAGCTTGGGATAGATCGGCACGCGGGCCTTGTAGAGCCCGGTCCCCCGCCCCTTCGCCCGCTGGCGTTCCGCGGCCGACACCGGGCCGCTGGAGGCGGCCGGCGTCTGGCGGGTCCGGTCGATGATCAGGGTCATGGCGCGGTCGCCGCTGCCCCCGTGTCCTCGCCCCCTCCGGCGTTGGCGTGGATGTAGACGGCCAGGGCCTTGATCACGCCCGGCGAGAAGCGGTTCTCCCAGGTCGGCATGACGCCGTTGCGGCCGTTGTGGATCTGACCGGAGATCGAGGCCCGGTCGGAGCCGTACAGCCATTCCCGGTCGGTCAGGTTCGGCGCGCCCAGCATCTGGTCGCCTGTCCCGTTGGGAGCATGGCAGGCGGCGCAGTTGTCTGCATAGAGCTGCGCCGCCCGGCCCACGGCCGCCGCGTCGGCCTGGCGGCCCGACAGCGACACCACATACTCCGTCAGGTCCGAGATCTGGGCCGCGTCGAGCATCCGGTCGCGCCCGAAGGCGGGCATCATCGAGGTCCGCGTCTCGGCGTGGCCGGCGCGCACGCCGACCCGGATGGTTTGCTCGATGTCCTGCAGGGTCCCGCCCCACAGCCACACGTCGTCGCGCAGGTTCGGATAGCCCTTCGCTCCGGCCCCGCCCACGCCGTGACAGCTGGCGCAGTTGTCGCCGAACACCGACTGGCCGACGGCCAGGGCGTGCGCCTGCAGGTCGGGATCGCGTTCGATCTGCTCCAGCGAGGCGTTCAGCAGCTGCGTCTCGCGGGCGCTGCGCAGCGCCTGCAGTTCGCGCAGGTCGGCCGCCACGTTGGCGCGGTCAGACTGGCCCAGCACGCCGCGGGTGTAGCCGCTGATCCCCGGCCAGGCCGGCATCAGCACCCAGTAGACGATCGAGAAGGCGATGGTCGCGTACCACACCCACAGCCACCAGCGCGGCAGGGGGTTGTCCAGTTCGCGGATGCCGTCCCACTCGTGGCCGGTCGTCTCGACGCCGGTGTGTTCGTCGCGTTCGGGCTCAGACATCGTCGGCCTCGTCCTTCTCGAGGGGCAGTTGGGCAAGGCGGCGATAGGCCTCGCGGTGGCGCGGCAGCAGGGCCCAGACGACGCCCGCCACGAACATCACGCCGAAGTAGAGGGTCCCGCCCTGCTGGGCGAAGCGGGCCACGGTTTCGTAGTCGAGGCCGCTCATCGCAGGTTCTCCGGGTCTTCCGCCTGGTAGGTGCGGAAATCGACCATGGTCCCCAGCACCTGCAGATAGGCGATCACGGCGTCCATCTTGGTCAGGCGGGTCGGGTCGCCGTCGAAGTCGCCCTGCACCACGTTCGGGCCGTAGCGCTGGCGCAGCTCGGAGGTCTCGCTGGCGAACGGGTCCACCTGGGCTTTCAGGTCGGCCTCGGCGTTCTCGATCTGCTCGGCCGTGTAGGGCACGCCCACCGCCAGCAGGGCGCGCAGGCGCTCACGCGTGGCGTGGGTGTCCAGGTCCTGCTCGGCGAGGAACCGGTACGGCGGCATGTTGGACTCCGGCACCACCGCGCGCGGGTTCTTCAGGTGCTCGACGTGCCAGTCGTTGGAGTACTTGCCGCCCACCCGCGCCAGGTCCGGCCCGGTGCGCTTGGAGCCCCACTGGAACGGGTGGTCGTACATGCTCTCGGCGGCGAGGCTGTAATGACCGTAGCGTTCGACCTCGTCGCGAAACGGGCGGATCATCTGGCTGTGGCACGAATAGCAGCCCTCGCGCACGAAGATGTTGCGACCGGCCTGTTCCAGCGGCGTGTAGGGCCGCATTCCGCGGACCTTCTCGATCGTATTGTCGATCCAGAAGAGGGGCGCGATCTCCACGATGCCCCCGATCGCCACCGCGATGAAGGCGAAGATCGCCAGCAGGTTGATGTTCTTTTCCAGCTTCTTGTGCTGGGAGGCGAGACTCATGGCACGCGTCCTATTCGGCGGGTTCGAGCGTGGCGGGGCGGGCCAACGGGCGATCCTTCTCGGGATCGTAGGGTGGCATGGCGCCCATCGGCGCCTCCTGCCGAAGCTTGCCGGCGATCGTCATCCAGACGTTGAAGCCCATGACGAGCGCGCCGCTGAGATACATGGCCCCGCCCAGCGTGCGGATGATATAGAGCGGATGGAGGGCGGCCACGGTCTCGGCGAAGCTGTTAACGAGGTAGCCGTCGGAGCCGTACTCGCGCCACATCAGTCCCTGGGTGATGCCCGCCACCCACATGCTGGCGGCGTAGAAAACGATGCCCAGCGTCGCGAGCCAGAAGTGCCAGTTGATCATGCGCAGCGAGTACATCCGCTCGCGGCGCCAGAGCCTTGGAACCAGGAAATAGACCGCGGCGAAGCTGATCAGCCCGTTCCACCCCAGCGCGCCGGAATGAACATGACCCACGGTCCAGTCGGTATAATGCGAGAGCGAATTGACCGCCTTGATGCTCAGCATCGGGCCTTCGAACGTGGCCATGCCGTAGAAGGCGATGGCGGCAACCATCATGCGGATGATCGGGTCCGTGCGGATTTTGTCCCAGGCGCCCTGGAGCGTCATCAGGCCGTTGAT
>JAFAEC010000178.1 GCA_023424215.1 Pseudomonadota bacterium | reverse complement strand
TCCATACGCCGCCGCCGCGTCCCGAGGCCCGGCCGGAGCTGCCGGCGCCGCCCGTGCAGGCGCCCGCGCCAGACCTGACCGTCGGCGTCGCCCCGGCGCCTTCGCCCACCCCCGGCTTCGGCCAGGGCGGGGAGGGGACGGGAACCGGCAGCGGCGAGGGCGAGGGCTCGGGTCCCGGCTCGGGCATGCCTTTCATGATCGTGCGCGGACCCAGCCTGGCCGAGGTGCGTCGCGAACATCCGCGCGCCGCCCTGGCCGCGCGCCAGTCGGGCCGGGCCGAGATGTCCTGCGAGATCCGCCTCGACCAGAGGCTGGAGAACTGCCGCCTGCTGCGCGAGACGCCGCCGGGCATGGGCTTCGGCGAGGCGGCCCTGCGCTCGGCCGGCTATTTCCGCGTCCGGCCTCCGGTCCGGGACGGGCAGCCGGTCGCCGGCCAGCGCGGCGTCTTCGGCGTGGAGTTCGGCCCGCCCCGGCGCTAGAGTCCGCTCTCCGTGGGGCGGACTCCCGTTGACGGAACCTGAATCCCCTGTATAAGGCGCGCTTCCGCGAAGGGCGCGTAACGCTCCTGGTCTGTTGACCGGAGCGTTTGTTGCGTCCGCACACGCGTATCTGGAGAGCTTCGTGGCCCGTATCGCTGGCGTCAACATCCCGACCAACAAGCGCGTCGAAATCGCGCTTCAGTACATCCACGGCATCGGCCCGGCCGCTGCGAAGGAGATCACGTCGAAGGTCGGCATCGAGCCGGCGCGCCGCGTGAACCAGCTGACCGACGCCGAGGTCCTGCAGATCCGCGAGACCATCGACCGCGATCACACCGTCGAGGGCGACCTGCGTCGCGAGACCTCGATGAACATCAAGCGCCTCATGGACCTGGCCTGCTACCGCGGCCTGCGTCACCGCAAGGGCCTGCCGGTCCGCGGCCAGCGCACGCACACCAACGCCCGCACCCGCAAGGGTCCGGCCAAGCCGATCGCCGGCAAGAAGAAGTAAGAGAAAGACCTGACCGATGGCCAAGGAACCGGGTCGCGTTAAGCGCCGCGAACGCAAGAACATCACCTCGGGCGTGGCGCATGTGAACGCCAGCTTCAACAACACCATGGTGACCATCACCGACGCGCAGGGGAACGCCATCTCCTGGTCGTCGGCCGGGCACATGGGCTTCAAGGGCTCGCGCAAGTCGACCCCGTACGCCGCCCAGATGGCCGCCGAGGACGCCGGCCGGAAGGCCGCCGAGCACGGCGTGAAGACGCTGGAAGTCAACGTCTCGGGTCCCGGTTCGGGCCGCGAGTCGGCCCTGCGCGCCCTGCAGTCGGTCGGCATGACGATCACGACCATCCGCGACGTGACGCCGATGCCGCACAACGGCTGCCGTCCGCCCAAGCGCCGCCGCGTCTAAGCGACGACGTCGACTACCTTTCTGCGCCGGTCCCGCCTTTCCTGACGAGGCGAGGGGGATCGGCGAAACCCGTTTCGAGGGACACCTATGATCGAACGTAACTGGCAAGAGCTGATCCGTCCCGAGAAGCCGCAGATCGAGGCGAGCTCCGACCCGCAGCGCAAGGCGCGCCTGGTCGCCGAGCCCCTCGAGCGCGGTTTCGGCGTGACGCTCGGCAACGCCCTGCGCCGCGTTCTCCTGTCGTCGCTGCAAGGCGCGGCGGTGACCGCCATCCAGATCGACGGCGTCGTCCACGAATTCTCGTCGCTGGAAGGCGTGCGGGAAGACGTCGTCGACATCGTCCTGAACATCAAGCAACTGGCCCTGCGCATGCACGCCGAGGGTCCGAAGCGCATGACCCTGCGCGCCACCGGCCCCGGCCCGGTGACCGCCGGCCAGATCGAGGTCCCGGCCGACATCGAGGTGCTGAACCCGGATCACGTGATCTGCACCCTCGACGACGGCGCCTCGGTGCGCATGGAGCTGACCGTCCAGAACGGCAAGGGCTACGTCGCCTCGGAGTTCAACCGTCCGGAAGACGCGCCGATCGGCCTGATCGCCGTCGACGCCCTGTATTCGCCGGTGAAGCGCGTCGCCTATCGCGTCGAGCCGACCCGCCAGGGCCAGTCGCTGGACTACGACAAGCTGGTGCTGGAAGTCGAAACCAACGGCGCGGTCTCGCCGGTGGACGCCGTGGCCTACGCCTCGCGCATCCTCCAGGACCAGCTGCAGATCTTCATCACCTTCGACGAGCCGAAGAAGGCCGTGGAGGCCGCCGACGGCAAGCCCGACCTGCCGTTCAACCCGGCCCTGCTGAAGAAGGTCGACGAGCTGGAGCTGTCGGTTCGTTCGGCTAACTGCTTGAAGAACGACAACATCGTCTACATCGGCGACCTGATCCAGAAGACCGAGGGCGAGATGCTTCGCACCCCGAACTTCGGCCGCAAGTCGCTGAACGAGATCAAGGAAGTGCTGGCGACCATGGGCCTCAGCCTCGGCATGGACGTGCCGAACTGGCCGCCGGAAAACATCGAAGACCTGGCCAAGAAGTTCGACGACCAGATCTAGTTTCAACCCTCCGCCCAAGACCACCCGGTCGCGGAGCGGTTAGAATGAGAGAGCCCAAGGTCTGCGGCGGTGTCGCGGAAACCAGGGTTGAGTAGGAGAGACCCCGATGCGCCACGGCGCCGCCTATCGCAAGCTCGGCCGCACGGCCAGCCACCGCACCGCGATGTTCGCCAACATGGCCGCCTCGCTGATCAAGCACGAGCAGATCACGACGACCCTGCCCAAGGCCAAGGAGCTGCGGCCCTTCGTCGAGAAGCTGGTCACGCTCGGCAAGAAGGGCGACCTGCACGCCCGTCGCCAGGCCATCAGCCAGGTGCGCGACGTGACCCAGGTGGGCAAGCTGTTCGAGACCATCGCGCCGCGCTACGCGGAGCGGAACGGCGGCTACATCCGCATCATGAAGGCGGGCTACCGCCACGGCGACAACGCGCCGATGGCTGTGATCGAGTTCGTCGACCGGGACGTGGACGCCAAGGGCCAGGACTCGGGTCCGGTCCAGGCGTTCGAGGGCGACGACGAAGCCTGATCGGCTTCCTCGTCGGGGCAACGAAGGGCGGCGGGTCGCAGGATCCGCCGCCCTTTTCGCTGCGCGACGCATCACCAGATTGGAGCGAGGAGGCCCGTCATGAGCGCTGAGCAGACCGTCGCCATCGTCGACTACCGCCCCGGGCACGCCGCCGCCTGGAAGGCGCTGAACGAGGCCTGGCTGGCCGAGGGCGGTTTCGTCGTGGAGGCCAAGGACCGCAAGGTCATCGACGACCCCGAGGGCGCCATTCTCGCGCCCGGCGGCCGGATCTTCATGGCCGAGCGGGAAGGGGAGGCGATCGGCTGCTGCGCGCTGATGCCGATGGACGACGGCGGCTTCGAGGTGGCCAAGATGACCGTGTCGCCGTCCGCGCGCGGCCTGGGCCTCGGGCGGCGGCTGCTGGAGGCCTGCGAGGCCGCGGCCTGCGCCGTCGGGGCGCCGCGGCTGTATCTGGAGACCAGCAGCACGCTGAAGCCGGCGGGCGCGCTCTACCGCGGCTTCGGCTTCGTCGACCTGCCGCCGCGCCCCAGCCCCTACGTCCGCGCCGACGTGTGGATGGAGAAGCGCCTGACGCCGGGCGGCTGAAGGCGCCCGGCCAGGGTGGACTTGCGCGACTTCGCACCGGCGACAAGGACGACAGTCCGCAGGTGACAGGGTGGACGGGGAGGACCTGGCGGACACGCCCTCCGGATGAGGTCTACTCCTTCGACAGGTCCTGCCGCCGGAACAGCAGCAGCGCCAGGCCGAGCGGGACCACGCACCACAATGCAAGGCTGCCCAGCGCCGGCCACAGCGCCGCCTCGGTCGACATCACCCGCGCCGCGCCGGGCGAGACGAGGTTCTTCAGCGTGTCGTAGGCCAGGCCGGGCATCAGCAGCTGGGCGGGCCAGCCGTCCGGGTGCAGCTTCAGCAGCATCATCACCGGCGGAGCGCCGAGGATCGTCTGGCCGAAGCCGAGCGCCCAGGGCACGAACAGGGCGGCCAGCAGGGAGCGGGTGACGACCGCCGTCAGCAGGGCGACCAGGCCGTACTGCACGAGGCGCACGAAGGACAGCAGCCAGATCAGGGCCGCGTCCGCGGCCTCGGCGGCTCCGAGCGAGAAGGTCGGCGGCCGCTCGAACACCACGGCCTGGGCCAGGTAGAAGACGAAGGCCGCGACCAGCATGGCCAGCGAGGCGGCGAGGGCGAGGAGCTTCATCGCCCCGACCTTGCCGAGGATCAGCGCGGGGCGCGTGTTGCGGGCGCTGATCAGTCGCCACGTCTCCCAGCGATAGTCGCCCGCATAGACCGTCGCGGCGGCGATCAGCATGAAGGTCATGAGCGCCCCGTTGGCGCTCTGGTTGGCCCCGAAGGCGAAGAAGTCCGCCAGGTTGAGCGGCGCGCCGGCGCCGGTCGTGGGCAGGCCCGCGGCGGCCGCCGCGGCGTCGCCCTGGGCCTTGTTGACGAGGTGGTAGATCACCCCGCCGACCGCGAACATCAGCGGCACGAACACCACGCTCCAGAACACCGTCAGGCGGTTGCGCAGCAGGCGGTGCATTTCGGCGGCGAGCGCGTCAAACAGCATGGATCGTCTCCGGAGCCTGCACCGCGCCTGTTTCCGTGAAGAAGATGGACTCCAGGTCGGCGCCGACCCAGCGCGCCTCGTGGATGTCGACGCCCCGTTCGACCAGGGCGCGGATCAGGGCGGGGCCTTCGGCCCGCGACACATCCGCCAGCACGGCGTGGCCGTCGCGGCTGCCCCTGGCGCCCAGCACGTCCAGCACCTGCTCCACCGGCGCGGCCGAGACGCGCAGCCGCTCGCCGACCGCGGTCAGCTCGCTGACCGAGCCTTCGCGGACCAGTCGGCCCTTGTCGAGGATGGCGACGCGGTCGCACACCCGCTGCACCTCGAGCAGCTGGTGGCTGGCCAGCACCACGGTGACCCCGTCATCGACGGCGAGGGAGCGGATCAGGGCGCGCATCTCCTGGATGCCGGGCGGATCCATGCCGCTGGTCGGCTCGTCGAGGATGACCAGTTCGGGGCGGCTCATCAGCGCGGCGGCGACGCCCAGCCGCTGCATCATGCCGACCGAGAAGCCGCGCACCCGCCGGTCCGCCGCCTCGGTCAGGCCGACGCGCTGCAGCCAGTGGGGAATGTCGGCTTCGCCGGCGACGCCGTGCTCCAGCGCCAGCCAGCGCAGCACCTGGCGGGCGGTCATGTAGGGCGGGAAGCGCGGCGTCTCGATCATCGAGCCCATGCGGCGCATGTGGCTGATCTCGTTCACCGGCCCGCCCATCACCCGGGCCTCTCCCGCCGTGGGGCGGATCAGGCCCAGCAGGATGCGGAACAGGGTCGACTTGCCGGCTCCGTTCGGCCCCAGCACCCCGTAGACCCCGCCCTCCGGAATGCTGAGGTCCAGCCCGTCGAGGGCGCGCACGGCTCCGTAGGTCTTGGTCAGCCCACGGGTTTCGATGACGGCGTTCATGCAGCGAGGTTGAACGCGAACCGGACGAGGGCGCAATCCGGCTTTGCATTAAGCTTTGGCAACAACTCTCAGGGGACGGCTGACCCGCGCCTCCGGCTCCGGTAGAAGGCGCTCCCCTCCGAGGCTCGTCATGTCCGCTCTCGCCCGCCTCCGCACCAAGCGCGCCGCGCTCGCCTTCATCTTCGTGACGGCGGTGCTCGACATCGTGGCCATGGGGATCATCATCCCGGTGCTGCCGCAGCTGATCGTCGACTTCGTCGGCTCCAACGCCGAGGCGGGATGGATCAACGGGGTGTTCGTGGCCCTGTGGGCCGCGATGCAGTTCCTGTGCTCGCCGATCATCGGCTCCCTGTCGGACCAGTACGGCCGCCGGCCGGTGATCCTGATCAGCTGCGCCGGCCTGTCGCTGGACTATGTGCTGATGGCGGTGGCCCCGAACCTGTGGTGGCTGGCGGCGGGACGGATCATCGCCGGGATCACCTCGTCCAGCTTCACCACCGTCTACGCCTACATGGCCGACATCACGGCGCCGGAGCGGCGCGCGCGGGCCTACGGCCTGATCGGGGCGGCCTTCTCCGGCGGCTTCGTGCTGGGACCGGTGCTGGGCGGCTTCCTCGGCGAGTTCGGCCCGCGCGTGCCCTTCTGGTTCGCCGCCGGCCTGTCCGGCGTGGCCTTCCTGTACGGCCTGCTGGTCCTGCCCGAGAGCCTGCCGGTCGAGAAGCGGATGCGCTTCAGCTGGCGGCGCGCCAATCCGGTCGGGGCCCTGGCGCTGCTGCGCCGCCATGCGGAGCTCAGCGGCCTCGCGGTGGTGAACTTCCTGCTCTACTTCGCCCACCACGTCTTTTCGGCCGTGTTCGTGCTCTACGCCGCCCTGCGCTACGGCTGGGGGCCCAAGGAGGTCGGCCTGCTGCTGGCCATGGTCGGGGTGCTGGACATGGCGGTGCAGGGCGGCCTGACCGGCCGGGTGGTGCACCATCTTGGCGACCGCGCCACCATGATCCTCGGCCTCGCCGGGGGCACGGTCGGGATCGCCCTGATGGGCTGGGCGCCCTCGGGCTGGATCTTCGTCGCCGCCATGCTGCCGAACGCCCTGTGGGGGTTGGCCATGCCCACCCTGCAGGCGCTGATGACCCGTCGTGTCGGCGACGATGAGCAGGGCCAGCTGCAGGGCGCCAACATGAGCGTCGCCTCGATCGCCGGCGTGGCCTCGCCGCTGTTCTTCGGCTGGGTCTACGCCCATTCGACCGGCGGCCAGTTCGGCGGCGCCGCGCGCTGGATGGCGGAGCAGGGCGGATGGACGGGGCCGCTGGTCGGCGCCCTGTACGATCCGGGTCTGGCCTTCTACATCGCCGCCGCCATTCTCGGGCTGGCCGCGGCCATCGGCTGGATCGTGGCCCGGCGCGCGGAACGTGAGGAAAGCGTAACCGTTTCATCCGGCTGACGCCTTGATCCCGTCGAATTGGCGGGCAGGAATAGGCCTACGGAATCCATGATCGACCGGACGACGATGAAGACCAGCTCGCTTGCGATCGCCATCGCCCTGACCCTCGCCGCCTGCGGCCAGCCCGACAGCTCCAGGGCCCAGGACGGGGTGTTCGCCGACAACCGGGTGATCCCCGGCGACGCCACCTCGATGAAGGCCAGCTTCGCCCCGGTGGTGCGCGAGGCGGCCCCGGCCGTGGTGAACATCTCGGCGCGCGGCGTGCGCACGGTGCAGGACCCCTTCTGGTCGATGTTCGGCATGCGGCCGCAGGCCCAGCAGGTCGGCTCGATCGGTTCGGGCGTCATCGTCCGACCGGACGGAGTGGTGGTGACCAACAACCACGTCGTCGAGAACATGCAGCAGATCCGGGTGACGCTGAACGACCGGCGCGAGTTCCCCGCCCGCGTGGTGCTGGCCGACGAGCGCTCCGATATCGCCGTCCTGCAGCTCGAGGGCGTCAACGAGCGGCTGCCGGCCCTGAACATCGACGACCGCGAGGAGCAGCAGATCGGCGACCTGGTGCTGGCCATCGGCAACCCGTTCGGCGTCGGCCAGACGGTGACCAACGGCATCATCTCGGCGCTGAACCGCACCGAGACGGGCATCTCCGACTCAGGCTCCTTCATCCAGACCGACGCGGCCATCAATCCGGGCAACTCGGGCGGCGCCCTGGTGGACATGGACGGGGACCTGATCGGCATCAACACCGCCATCTTCTCGCGCTCCGGCTCCTCGTCCGGGGTCGGCTTCGCCGTGCCGGCGACCATGGTGCGGCGGGTGGTCGATTCCGCCGTCGGCGGGGCCACCGCGGTGGTCCGGCCGTGGCTGGGCGTGAAGGGCGAGACCGTCACCGCCGACATCGCCCGCAGCCTCGGTCTCGAGCGGCCGCAGGGTCTGGTGGTCACCGAGGTCTGGCCGAACGGTCCGGGGGCCCGCGCCGGCATCCGCGAGGGCGACGTCGTCACCGCCATCGACGGGGCCGAGATCAACGACCAGGGCGGCCTGAACTTCCGCGTCGGCACGCGCGAGCCGAATTCGACCGTCGAGGTGACCGTGCTGCGCGACGGCCGTCCGGTGACGCTCGACGCCCGCGTGCAGCGCTTGCCGGGCGACGCGGATGTCGACAAGGGCGGGCTGATCCGCACCGGCGCCCTGTCGGGGGCGCAGGTCGTCGAGCTGAATCCGGCGCTGGCCGACAGCCTCGGCGGCGACCCCTTCGCCTCCGGCGTGATCGTGACCCGGGTCCAGCGCGGCAGCTACGCCCAGCGCGTCGGCATGCAGAGCGGGGACGTCATCGTCGCGGTGAACGGCCGCTCGGTCACCTCGGCGGGACAGCTCGACAACCTCGGCCGCGGCACGGAGATGACCATCAGCCGGCGCGGCCGGGCCATCACCGGCGTGATCGGCTAGCGGCGTCTCACGACCGGATCGGCGCCCCGATCGACCAGGTGTGGCCGAAGGGGTCGCGCAGCTGGCCGTAGCGGTCGCCCCAGAACTGGTCGGCCAGCGGATGCACCGGCACGCCGCCGGCGACGATGGCGCGGTTCCACCATTCGTCGGCGTCGTCGACCTGCAGGTGCAGGACCACGCCCTTGGGCACGATGTCCTGCTCGCCATTCATCTCAGGGAATTCGTCGTGCAGCATGACGCTGCCGCCGTTGATGCGCAGGTGGGCGTGCATCAGACGCTCGCCGTCCTCGGCCGGCATGGTCCGCAGCACCTCGGCGCCGAAGGCGCGCTGATAGAACTCCACCGCCGCCTGTCCGCCGCGCGAGGGAATGGTCAGGTGCGGGGCGACGCCCCCGGTCGGTCCCTGCTGGGTGCGATCCTCGGCCATGACGTTCTCCTCCCTTGGGACCCACACTAACGCGTGAAAAGCCGGGCGCGAACGCCTATCTCTGCTACCCGCATGACCGACCTGTTCGAAGCCTCCGGCATCCATCCCCCCGACGCCCCGCTGGCCGACCGGCTGCGGCCGCGGACGCTGGACGAGGTGGTCGGGCAGGACCACCTGCTGGGCGAGGGCGGGCCGATCCGGCGCATGGTCGAGGCCGGCCGCCTCGGCTCGATGATCCTCTGGGGCCCGCCGGGCACCGGCAAGACCACCATCGCCCGCTTGCTGGCCCAGGCCGCGGGCTACCAGTTCCAGCAGATCAGCGCCGTCTTCTCCGGCGTCGCCGACCTGAAGAAGGCGTTCGAGCAGGCGCGCATGCGCCGCGCCGCCGGCCAGTCGACCCTGCTGTTCGTCGACGAGATCCACCGCTTCAACCGCGCCCAGCAGGACGGCTTCCTGCCCTTCGTGGAGGAGGGGATCGTCACCCTGGTAGGTGCGACGACCGAGAACCCGTCGTTCGAATTGAACGGGGCCCTGCTGTCGCGCAGCCAGGTGTTCGTGCTCAAGCGGCTCGATGACGAGGCGCTGAATCAACTGTTGATTCGCGCCGAGGCGCAGGAGGGCAAGGCCCTGCCGCTGACGCCCGAGGCGCGGCAGGCGCTGACCGCGCTGGCCGACGGCGACGGCCGCTACCTGCTGACCATGTCGGAGGTGCTGTTCGGCCTCGACAGCGTCGAGCCGCTGGATGTCCAGGCCCTCGCCGGCATCCTGCAGAAGCGCGCCCCGGCTTACGACAAAAGTCGAGAAGAGCATTACAACCTCATATCCGCGCTGCATAAATCGGTGCGCGGCTCCGACCCCGACGCGGCCCTCTACTGGCTGGCGCGGATGCTGAACGGCGGCGAGGACCCGCTCTATCTGACCCGCCGCATCGTGCGCATGGCGGTCGAGGACATCGGCGAGGCCGACCCTCTGTCGATCCTCGTCGCCAATGCGGCCAAGGACACATACGACTTCCTCGGCAGCCCCGAGGGCGAGCTGGCCCTGGCCCAGGCGGTGGTTCACCTCGCCACCGCGCCCAAGTCGGTCGCCGTCTACGAGGCCTTCAAGGCGGCGAAGCGGGCGGCGGCCGAGACCGGCTCGCTGATGCCGCCGGCCCATATCCGCAACGCCCCGACGAAGCTGATGAAGTCGCTCGGCTACGGCAAGGGCTACCAGTACGACCCCGACACCCCCGAGGGCTTCTCCGGCGCGAACTTCTTCCCCGACGAAATGGAGCGCCGGACCTTCTATGCGCCGAAGGACGAGGGGCACGAGGCGAAGATCCGCGAGCGGCTGGAGCGCTGGGCGGCGCTGCGGGCGAAGGCGCAGGCGTAGCCCCGGGACGGCGACTGAGCGTTGCCGTAACGCCGGTTTGGGCGCATTCTTCCGGTCATCGGATTCCTTGGGAGGGGAAGATGACCGACACCATGAAGATGACCACCTCGACGCCCTGGCACCTGTGGGCGGTAGGGCTCGTGGCCCTGCTGTGGAACGGCTACGGCGGCTACGACTATGTGATGACCCAGACCAACAACGCCGCCTATCTGGCCCAGTTCAGCGCCGAGCAGCGTGCGTATTTCGACAGCTATCCGATGTGGATGGAGGCGGTGTGGGCGGTCGGCGTCTGGGGCGCGGTGCTGGGCGCCGTGCTCCTGCTGCTGCGGATGAAGTGGGCCTTCCACGCCTTTCTCGCCTCGCTGGTCGCCTTCGCGGTCAGCGTGGTCTACGGCCAGATGTCCGGCGGCAATGAGCTCATGGGAACCACCGGGCTGATCTTCAGCGCGGTGATCTTCCTGCTCGGCATCGGCTTCGTCCTGTACAGCCGCGCCATGACCCGCAAGGGCGTGCTGCGCTGACGGGCTGACGGGCGGCCCCGCGCCGGGTATGCACGCCCCGTGACAGCCCGGCCGCCCGTTCCCCTTTCCGACGAAGAGATCGCCGCCGTTCGGTCGTGGGTGCTCCACGAGGACGCCCATGTGCTCGTCCTCAACAAGCCGGCCGGCCTGTCCAGCCAGGGCGGGCGGATCAGGGCGCACACGCTGGACGACCTGCTGTGGGCCTTCATGCGCTCCAACGGCAAGCGGCCGGAGCTGGTCCACCGGCTGGACCGCGACACCTCGGGCGTCATTCTGGCGGCGAAGACCAAGCCGGCCGCCGGCTTCCTCGGCAAGGCGCTGCAGGCGCGCAAGCTGGACAAGATCTATCGGGCGCTGGTCGCCGCCGCGCCGGAGCCGCGCTCCGGGGCCATCGACGCGCCGCTGCTGCGTCAGGAGATCGGCCGCGAGAGCTACATGCGCGTCGCCGCGCCGGACGCCCCGGGGGCCCAGCCCTCGCTGAGCCGCTACCGCACCCTGTCGGCCTCGGAGGAGGGGGCGCTGGTCGAGCTGGAGCCGAAGACCGGGCGGATGCACCAGCTGCGCGTGCACATGGCCTCGATCGGCCGGCCGCTGGTCGGGGACGCCCGCTACGGCGGGGCGCTGACCTGCGCGGGCCGGCCCGCGCCGCGGCTGATGCTGCACGCGGCGCGGCTGACCTTCCCGCATCCGGACGGCGGACGACTGACGGTAAAGGCGCCCTTGCCGGCGGATTTCGCCGCATTGATGGAGGCGGCGGGGCTTCAGGAACCCGCCAAGGCCAGCGGCGCTTTCCCGTAAAGCCCCGGAGTCCGTCATGAAACGCCTGACCCTGCCCCTGATCGCCGCCGCCGGCCTGGCGCTGTCCGCCTGCGCCAGCCTCGCCCCCTACGGTCCGCAGCAGTCGCCGGGCGGGCAGGGCTATACGGAGCAGCGCATCGAGTCGGACCGCTACCGGGTGACCTACTACGGCGTCGGCGCGCCCGGCCCGGTGGCCGATCTGGCGCTGCTGCGCGCGGCGGAGCTGACCCTCGCCCAGGGGCACGACTGGTTCGAGGTGACCCAGCGCTGGACCGACGGCCGGCCCGACAGCGCCGGCGGCCTGCGCCCCAGCGTCGGCGTCGGCTACGGCTCGGGCCGCTATTCGGGCCGCTACGGCAGCTACTCCAGCTCCGGCGTGGGCGTCGGCGTCGGCCTCAACTTCAGCGGCCCCTCGCCGACCTCGACGACGCTGGAGGTGATCATGGGCGACGGCCCAAAGCCGGATCGGCCCGAGGCCTATGACGCCGCCGGCGTGCGGGACAGCCTCGGATGGAGGAATTAGGTCGTAGGAATTAGGAATTAGCGAGGAGCGGTTCTGGCTCGCCTGACCGGGCTGGCCTCGGACCTGCCTCCTAATTCCTAATTCCTACTTCCTAACTTCTGACCCTACCTCCCCCCACGCGTCAGCGCGCGGTACTCGACCAGCCGTTCCTTGTCGCGGCGAACCTGGTCGGCGACGGCGTTGTCGACGTCCAGCGAGGCGTAGCGGACCCAGTTCTCGACCCCGAGCTTGTCCTGCACCGCCGAGGTCGGCGTCTGCCAGCGGAAGTAGGACATCAGGCCGACCACGGCCGACAGCACGATGGCCAGCGCCTGCAGGCCGCGGAAGGCGAGGTCGTGCCCGGGCGGCGCCGTCTCCAGCGCGATCGCCACCGCCCCGGCGGCGAACACCAGCGGCGTCAGGATGCGCGCCAGCCAGCGCATCCAGTAGCGCTCGCGGCGCACCCGCCACAGCTCCATCTGCACGTACTTCTCGAGGTACTCCATGCGCGCGCCCAGCCACATGGTCAGCCGGGTCAGGTACAGGGCGCGCTGGCCCCACGCCTTGCCGTCCTGCTGGTAGCGGGTCTCGGCCTGGTCGGCCATGGCGCGGCCCGAGGTGAACAGGTTCTGCAACTCGCGGGTCCGCTGCACGATCTCGCGCGACAGCTGGTAGGAGTCGTTCTCCAGCCGGAAGCGGTACTGGATAAACAGGATTTGCTGCACGCCCCACCACAGGCCGAAGGCGACGAGCATGGCCCCGCCGGCCAGGGCGGCCCCGGCCATGTCCGTTCCGGTCCAGCGGCTGAACCAGGTCGGTCCCAGCACCGCCAGCATCCCGAAGGCCGCCATGGCCAGCGCCTGGTTCAGGCGCTTGACCAGCACGTGCACCCGCAGGGCGTCGAACACCCGCCGGCCGTAGGCGTAGATGTCGGCGCGCAGGTCGGAATCGACCGGGAAGCGCTCCTCGATCTGGCGCGCGAACAGCACGTGGAAGCGGTCCGGCTTCCCCTCGCTTTCCCAGAAGGGGAAGATGTCGAGCGGCTGGTTGAAATACTCGTCGATGTGGGCCGAGACCCGCTCGATCGCCTCCGGATCCTCCGAGAAATACTCGCTGTCCTGGATCGGATTGAGAATGCCCTCGGGGTTGCGCAGCGGGCCGCTGCGC
>JAFAEC010000176.1 GCA_023424215.1 Pseudomonadota bacterium | reverse complement strand
CGCCGGCGCCGTGGGCGCCGCGATCGCCGGATTCGGCGGGGCCGACGTGGTCCTCGACATGGTCGGCGCCGAATACGCCCGGCTGAACCAGGAGGCGCTGAAGCCGATGGGCCGCTGGGTGGTGATCGCCACCCTGTCCGGGGCCCGGGCGGAGATCGACCTCGCCCGCCTGATGATGAAGCGGCTTGTGCTCACCGGCTCCACCCTGCGCGCCCGGCCCGCCGACGAGAAGGCGCGGCTGATCGCGGCGGTCGAGGCCCGGGTCTGGCCCTGGGTGGAGTCGGGCGCGGTGCGTCCCCCGGTCGAGGCTGTGTTCCCGCTCGAAAAGGCCGCCGCCGCCCACCTCCTGCTGGAGGCGGGCGGCCACGTCGGCAAGGTCGTGCTGACCGTCTAGCGGCCTACCAGCGGTCGCCGCGACGCACCGGCCTCAGGGAGGAGATGCGGTCGTTGATGCCGTGCTGCTGCAGGTTCCAGACGTCCTCGCTGAAGGTGCGGCAGGTCCCGCGGAAGTAGGCGTCGGTGCAGACCTCCCACGTGCCGCGCAGCTGCATCGAGCTGATCACGTCGTTGAAGCCCGTCTCCCGCAGGTTGGCGACCTCGCCGCGGAAGGTGTTAGACCCGCCGCGGTACAGCGCGTCGCGATAGACGGTCACCGAGGCCCGCCGTCCCCAGCCGTCGTCCGGCCAGTTGGGCCGATCGGGACGGTCCGGCCTGTCCGGGCGGTTCGGACGATCCTCGAAATCGCCTCGCCAGGGTCCGCAAACCAGTCGGCCGTTGTCGTTACGGATTTCATAGTCGCCGCAGCGGTTCAGTTCGATCGACGTCCCGCGCACCCGGCCGCTCCGGTCACGGCAGTCGGCGTACAGCCGCCCGCGGTTGACGTACTCGCCGCTGCAGCTGTCGCGGTAGTCGCCACGCGGGGCGACGCGGACGCCGCCTTCCCATTCCTGCGTCGCCGCGGCCGGGGCGGCGACCACCGCCAGGGCGGCGAGACTCTCGATCAACATGGGACCCTCCATAGATCTCCTGGACGCGGAAACGCGCCGATGAGGACACTGTTCAGCTTCGTGGATGAACCTTGGCTGTACGTCCTTGTCGGGCATCGTTTCTTTTTGCGGAAAATGCGCCTATATCGAGTGCTTCAGCGCCCGGCCGAAAGGTCGGGCGCCGTCGTATCCGGAACCCGCGAGCGCGGGCACAAACAAGAAGCGAAGACGTCCATGACCGACATCCTGATGCCCAAGGCCACCGCGGTCTGGCTGGTCGACAACACCTCGCTCACCTTCGAGCAGATCGCCGCCTTCTGCGGCCTGCACCCGCTCGAGGTTCGCGGCATCGCCGACGGCGACGTGGCGCGCGACATCCGCGGCGTCGATCCGATCACCGGCGGCCAGCTGACGCGCGAGGAGCTGGATAAGGCCCAGGCCGACTCGAACTACCGCATGCAGGCGGTCGTCAGCCGCCACGCCGAACTGCTCAAGCAGGCCAAGCCGGCCCCGAAGTACACGCCGGTGTCGCGTCGCCAGGACCGCCCCGACGCGATCGCCTGGTTCGTGCGCAACCATCCCGAGGTCACCGACGCCCAGATCTCCAAGCTGCTCGGCACCACCAAGGCGACCATCGAAAGCGTGCGCAACCGCACTCACTGGAACAGCGCCAACATCAAACCGGTCGATCCGGTGACGCTCGGCCTCGTCGGCCAGCTGCAGCTGGACGAGATCGTCAAGAAGGCGGCCGAGAAGAAGGCGCGCGACGACGCGAAGAAGGGCGGCGCGACGCTTCAGCCGACCGAGACCGTCGAGGAGACGCCGGCCGAGCCGGAGTTCGTCCCCGAGGAGCGGGTCCGCCGCGGGGCGGAACCCACGGCGGAGTCGGTGTTCGGCTCGAGGGACTGAAAGACGACGGCCCCGGAGATCGCTCTCCGGGGCCGTTTTCGATTTCGGGAGGCCGCTAGTGGGTCCGGGCCTCCAGACTGGTGATCTGTTCCTTCAACCGAAGCTTCTGCTGCTTCAACTCCCTGACGTGAAGCGGGTCCGCGGACGGGTGAGCCATCTCCCGCTGGATCGTCTGATCCAGCACGCGGTGACGATTTCCCAGTTCGCGGATACGAGCTTCTATGGTCATGGCTTGCGCCTCCATGTCTAAGGGACCACTAGAGTGAGCGCCCGGCCGGACCGCCTGTGGAATCACATTCCGGTGAGGCTGGCGGCCTTCCGGACCCGGACAGCCTGGAGCCCCAATTGGCCGAAGATATGAACGGAGCCGTACCGCAATCGCCGCGGCGGCTGGTGGTGGGAATCTCGGGCGCCTCGGGCGTGATCTACGGCGTGCGGGCGCTGGACGCGCTGCGCGAACTCGGGGTCGAAAGCCATCTGGTGGTCAGTCGCGCCGCCCTTCTGACGCTGTCGCAGGAGACCGACCTCTCCGCCGACGACCTGACCGGCCGCGCCGACGTGACGCACCGGCTGAACGACGTCGGCGCCGCGATCGCGTCCGGCTCCTTCCGGACCATGGGCATGATCATCGCCCCCTGTTCGGTGCGGACCATGGGCGAGATCGCTACCGGCGTGACCTCGACCCTGCTCACGCGGGCTGCGGACGTGACGCTGAAGGAGCGCCGTCCGCTCGTGCTCATGGTCCGCGAGACGCCGCTGCACCTGGGCCACCTGCGAACCATGACGGCCCTGGCGGAGATGGGCGCGGTCATCGCCCCGCCCCTGCCGGCCTTCTACGCCAAACCGGACAGCGTGGCCGAAATGGTCGACCAGTCCGTGGGGCGCGCGCTCGATGTGTTCGGCCTCGACTGGGCCGCGGTGAAGCGGTGGGAGGGCCTGCGCGGCGCGCCGGACGCATGAAACTCTGGGAGTGGTCGACGCGGGCCTGGGCCTCGCCGGGGGTCGAGGGCGCCTGCCTCGACCTTCAGGACGCCCAGGGACAGAACATCCCCCTGCTTCTCTGGGCAGGGTGGACCGCGGCCACGGGCCGGACACTCGCCGAGGACGACATCGAGGCCGCCTGCGACACCGCGCGGGTCTGGCAGGAGACGGCCGTCGCTCCCCTGCGCGGCGTGCGGCGCGCACTGAAGACACGGATTCCGGATATCGGGGATGCCGACCGCGAGGCGATCAGGGCCCAGATCCAGGCCGTCGAGATCGACGCCGAGCGCCGGCTCCTCGGTGCGCTCGAGGCGCTCTCGCCGCCCCCGTCGGGACCCGCCAAACCGGCGCTGCCGGTGCTGGCGGCCGTCTCCCGCCGCTGGTCGACGGTCACTCCACGGACCGCCCTGACCCTGCTCGCCGAGCGCCTTCCGGCATGACCGGCGGCGCGTTATAAGCGGCGCGCTCCGGGGCCGACATGAACGACGACGATCCGATTCTCAGCGAGGCTGAAAAGGCGCTGCACGCGCGGCTCAAGGAGCTGCTGCAGGAGCACGCCGACCTCGAGGCCTCGATCGAGGCGCTCGGCTGCATGCCGATTCCCGACCAGCTGATGATCGCCCGGCTGAAGCGGAAGAAGCTGTCTCTGCGCGACGAGATCGTGAAGATCGAGGCGATCGTCCTGCCCGACATCATCGCCTGAGCGGCGCTCAGCGGCCCTTCTTGCGCACCCACATGGCGGCGTCGGCCTCGGCCAGCCAGACCTCCGCGTCGGTGTGGCCCGCGAAGGCGCGGACGCCGAACGAGCCGCCAAGGCCGGCGGCCTCGCCCTCCCAGAAGAACGGCTCGGCCTCAAGCGCCGCAGCGAGACGACGCGCCTTGTCGCGGCCCTCGTCGAGGCCGGCATTGAGCATCAGCAGGCCGAACTCGTCGCCGCCCAGCCGGCCGACGGCGTCGGATTCGCGAAGGTTGGCCAGCATCAGCTCGGCCACATGCACCAGGGCGGCGTCGCCGGCGGCGTGGCCAAGCCGGTCATTGACGCCCTTGAAGCCGTCCAGATCGAGGTAGAGCAGCACCGCCGGCACCGCATGGCGCTGGCAGTAGGCCATGGCGCTTCTCATCGCCGCCATGAAGCCGCGGCGGTTCAGGGCCGGCGTGAGCACGTCGTGATCGGCCGCCGCTTCGGCCGCCTCGGCGCGCAGGCGCAGGGCCTCGATCTCGG
Organism: Pseudomonadota bacterium; assembly: GCA_023424215.1. Taxonomy (GTDB): domain Bacteria; phylum Pseudomonadota; class Alphaproteobacteria; order Caulobacterales; family Caulobacteraceae; genus Brevundimonas. Next base: position 6,266 of record JAFAEC010000176.1, on the reverse strand, counting down.
CGCGCAGGCGCTCGATCTCGGCGAACGGGTCGATGACGGCCGCGTGGCTCACGGTCGGAAGGCGCTCCCCGGCCGGCGACTCAGCACGCCCGGCCAAGGGCGAGCCTAACGCCGTCGGTTGCGGGCGCAACGCGAGTCCTGTATCGCGCCGCTTTCCGCGAAGGAGCCCGGACGCATGACGACCGCGACCCCGCCCGTGGCCATCATCATGGGCAGCCGCTCGGACTGGCCGACGATGAAGCACGCCGCCGACGCCCTCGACCGGCTCGGGGTGGCGTGGGAGGCCAGGGTGGTCAGCGCCCACCGGACCCCGCGGCGGCTGTACGACTTCGCCACCGGCGCGAAGGCCGCGGGCTACCGGGTGATCGTCGCCGGAGCCGGCGGCGCCGCCCACCTGCCGGGCATGGCCGCCTCGATGACCGAACTGCCGGTGCTCGGCGTCCCCGTCGAATCGAAGGCGCTCAAGGGCATGGACAGCCTGCTCTCCATCGCCCAGATGCCGGGCGGGATCCCGGTCGCGACCCTGGCCATCGGCGAGGCGGGCGCGAAGAACGCCGGCATCCTCGCGGCCCAGATTCTCGCCCTGTCGGACGACGCGCTGGCCGGGCGACTGGCGGCCTTCCGGGCGGCGCAGACCGAATCGGTCCACGAGACGGTCGAGGACTGAGTGAGCCTCTCTCCCCTGCCCCCCGGCGCGACCATCGGCATACTCGGCGGCGGCCAGCTGGGCCGGATGCTCAGCCAGGCGGCGGCGCGGCTGGGCTTCAACGTCGTCGTCCTCGATCCCGAGGAGAACTGCCCGGCAGGTCGGGTGTCCCAGGGCCAGCTGGTGGCCGCCTATGACGATGCGACGGCCCTGACGGTGCTGGGCCGGGTGGCGCAGGCGGTGACCTTCGAGTTCGAGAACGTTCCCGCCGCCTCGGTCGAGCGGCTGATCGAGGGCGGCGCGACTGTGTCGCCGGGCCCGAAGGCGCTGGCGGCGGCCCAGGACCGCGTCGAGGAGAAGACCTTCCTCAACAGCGTCGGCGCGACGACGGTGGACTTCGTCCCGGTCGACAGCCTCGAGGACCTCGTCGCCGGCCTCGGCAAGCTGGGCCTGCCCGCCCTGCTCAAGACCCGGCGCGAGGGCTACGACGGCAAGGGCCAGGTCTGGGTGCGCGCCGCCGGCGAGGCCGCCGACGCCTGGAACGCCATCGGCGGACGACCGGCCGTGCTGGAGGCGAAGGCGGACTTCGTGCGCGAACTGTCGGTGATCGCCGCGCGCGGCCGCGACGGGGAAATCGCCGCCTATCCCATGGGCGAGAACGTCCACGAGGGCGGCGTGCTGCGCACCACCGTGGCCCCGGCTGCGGTCGACGCCCGGACGGCGGCGCGAGCGGTCGAGATCGCCGAGGCCATCCTCAGGGGCCTCGACTATGTCGGCGTGCTGGGCGTCGAACTGTTCGACCTCGGCGACGGCGAACTGCGGGTCAATGAGATCGCCCCGCGCGTGCACAACACCGGCCACTGGACCCAGGACGGCTGCGCCTGCGACCAGTTCGAACAGCACATCCGCGCCATCGCGGGCTGGCCGCTGGGCCCCACCGCGGCCCACGCCCGCATCGAGATGACCAACCTGCTGGGCGACGAGGTCGAGCAGTGGCGGGAGCTGGCGGCGGAACCCGACGCCCGCCTGCACCTCTACGGCAAGGCCGAGGCCCGGCCGGGCCGCAAGATGGGCCATGTGAACCGGGTGAAGCCGCTCTGATCAGGAGCAGGTCGTCGTCGTGATCCGCGAGCCATCCGGCATGGTGCTGGTGACGGCGATGCAGTCGTCCTTGCTGAGCCTCTGCACCGCGTAGAATGTCGCCGCTCCGAGCGCCAAGGCGCCCACTGAAACGACCGCCACGAGCCCTGCGTACCGCTGGGGGGATGCGGCCTTGTCGACCCGTCGGGTCATGAGTTCGTCGTTTCCTTCGCCCCGTAGCGCATCCGCGCCAGCGCGTCGGTCATCTTCCGCAGCGGCCCGTCGAAGTCCTTGCCGGCCTTCCACTTCTCGAAGGCCATGACGTTCTCGATCCGCCGGGCCACGAAGGCTTCGGCCGGCTCCCTGCCGTCGAACCAGCGCATGGTCAGGGCGGGGATCAGGATGCCCGAGAGGATGGCCCGCTTGGAGTAGTGGTTCCAGTCGGTCGCCGTGTCGCCGGCCCAGCGCCACAGCAGGTCGGCGGTCTCCCAGGCCAGTTGCAGGCCGAGGTCGGCGTTGGTCGGCAGGGCGAGGAAGGCGGCGCAGCGGCGGGTCGCCTCAAGGTCGGTGGACCCGGCCTCCATGCGGGCCGAGACGGCGCGGGCGATTCGCTCCCGGATCTTCAGCGTCGCCGGGTCGACGTCGGCGAGCGCGGCCATGGCCCGGTCGTCGTGGCGGCGCGACAGCAGGGCGGCGAGGTCGCGGACGCCGTTGGGGAACAGCAACTCCTCGTCGCCGACCGACAGATCCAGCTCCTCGCAGGCGGCGCGAACCATCCGGCCGTTCCAGCCGGTGCGCGGCGCATGGCGGACGGCGGCGTCCAGACCGGCCTGTTCCATCCGGTCCGCCCAGTCTCCCTCGGGCTCGGCGTTCGACAGGTGTGGCGCGTCGGTCATGGCGCCAGCATAAGCCCGTCCGCCGGGCGTTTCGACCCATCACAAACGGGCGCGACGATCTGGACAGTGCGGGGCGGCTCGTGTATCAGCCCGCCTTCACTCGCGAGCCCCCGGTTCGAGAGCACGAATTTTATTTGTCTGCCCGTCTCCCTCACAGGACGCGGCGGGCGGCCAAAGGAGAGTTTCACCTGGTTCAGATTTTCGTCCGCGACAACAACGTCGATCAGGCGCTGAAGGCCCTGAAGAAGAAGATGCAGCGCGAAGGCAGCTTCCGTGAGATGAAGCGCCACGTGCACTACGAGAAGCCCTCGGAGAAGCGCGCCCGCCAGAAGGCGGAAGCCGTGCGCCGCGCCCGCAAGCTGGCCCGCAAGCGCGCCCAGCGCGAAGGCCTGCTGCCGGCTCCGAAGCCGCGCCCCGGCCGGTAAGACCGGGCCGCTGAGGCTGAACGATCAAGGGCCGCTCCGGCAACGGAGCGGCCCTTTTCGCATCGGGGCCGCCTCCCGCTATGCTCCCGCCGGACACAGGCACACGGAGAGAGCCCATGGCGCGCTGGACCCTGATCCTTTCGTCGATCTACCTGGCCGTCGTCGGGCTGGCGCTGATGTTCGCCACCCGAAGATTCGGCGTCGGGGCAGTGCCCGAGGACGCCTCGAGCGAATTGCTGGCCCTGATGCGGCTGCTCGGCGGCCCCTTCCTCGGCATTGCTGTGCTGAACTGGCTGTCGCGCGGCGCGGCCGGCGAGTGGCTGCGGACCGTGCTGATCGCCAACGCCGTCGGCTTCGCGGCGGTGGCGCTGAACGACGTGCACGGCGTGCTGTCCGGCGAGGCGCGGGAGCTGGCGAAGGTGTTCCTGATCGTCCACCTCGGGTTCGCGCTGGCGTTCGCGGCGGCGCTGGTGAAGCGGCGGGCCTGAGAGCGCCCGCCCCCTCCTTCGGCGAAGGCCGAAGGAGGGTTGGGTTCGCTTGCCCTTAGTTCCCGCCGCCCCGGATGGCCCCGGCGAAGCTCTTCCAGCTCAGTTTCACGTCCGACAGGGCGCCGGCGCGGAAGGCGCGGCCGGACAGCCAGACCATGAACAGGGCGAAGGCGAACATGCCGGCCATAGCGCCGATCAGCTCCAGCATCGGCGGGTCGGACGGCAGGCGGGCCATCATCAGGAAGGGCGTGAAGAACGGCACCCACGACAGGATCTTCACCACCGGGGCGTCCGGCGTGGTCATGGCCATGGACATGGTCATGATCGGGATGACGAGGATCATCATGATCGGCCCCATCAGGGTCTGGGCGTCGCGCGGCGTCTCGCAGAAGGCGCCGATGGCGGCGAACAGCACGGCGTACATCAGGTAGCCCCCGATCATGAAGGCGGCGAACCAGCCGAGCATGCCGCCGGTCAGCAGGATGTCGCCGATCATGCCGGCCGTGTCGGGCGCGAAGGAGACCAGCCCCACCGCGCCGATGCCGCCCCAGCCCGCCAGAACCGTGATGGTCAGCAGGGCCACGCCCAGCACCTTGCCGGTGAGTATCTCCATCGGAGAGGCCGAGGACAGCAGCACCTCGAGGATCTTGTTCGACTTCTCCTCCATCACGCTGTTCAGCAGGATCGAGGCGCCGGTGATGATCAGCGACCAGAGCAGGAAGCCGCCGGCCATGCCGATGACCGTGGGCAGCTTGTCCCGCAGCGAAACCTCGCCGCCGCTCGACGACTTCGGCGAGAAGACCGAGATCTCGGGGCGGAACTTCTCGGCGTTCTCGACCACCACCGGGTCGATGCCGGCCCCCTCGAACACCGCCTTGCGGTTGGCCGAGCGCAGGGCGTCGCGGACGAAATCCTCGACCGCGTCGTCGGTGGCGCGGGCCGTCCAGACCCGGGCGCCCGGGCCTTGCGCGTCGCGGGTGAGGAACACGACGGCGTCGAGGCGCTGGTCCTCAGGCGTCTCGTCGGTGAGATAGCGGCGCACGACCTCGTCACGCGCCGTCCCGGGCGCCGCCTCCGTGATCTCGGAGGGCGTCGCGACGATGCGCAGGCGCGGCCCGGACAGACGGGCGAAGGCCCCCTTGGCGGCGCTGGAGCCGTTCATCGGCATGCCGGTCGCCTTTTCGGCGGCCTCGTTGGCCAGCCGCTCGCGCTCCTGCTGGCGCTCGGCGTCGCGCGCGAGAGCGTCGTTGATGGCGGCGGCCAGGCCGGTCGCCTGCGGCCCCTCCTCGACCACGGCGACGGCGCGGACCGGCTCGGAAGACTTGATCAGTATCGGCACGGCCCCGCCCAGCACGGCGAACAGCGGGAAGGCGAGCAGGGACAGCCAGAAGCCGACGGTCTTGGCGTAGGCGGCGTATTCGCGGCGGGCGATCAGGAGGGTGCGGTTCATCGGGCGGCCTCCTCGCCGGCGAGCTTCACGGACTGGTCCTGATCCGGATTGTCGCCGGTCAGGTCGATGAAGGCGTCATGCAGGCTCGGCTCGCGGAGGTCGAACCGCCGCACGTCCAGCCCCCCGAGGAAGGCCGCCTTGAGCGCCTCCTGTCCGCGCGCCCCGGGGCCGAGGGCGGCCTTGAGCACGCGCACGCCGGCCTGCTCGGAGATCACCTCCACGCCCGAGACGCCGGGCAGGCCGGCGGCCTGTTCGGGGGCGATGGCGCCTTCCAGCTCCAGGAAGCGGCGCGAGGTCGCCTTGGCCTCGTCGACCGTGCCCTCGAAAGCCTTCCGGCCGCGGGCCAGCAGCACGACCTTGTCGCAGAGCCGCTCGGCGTGCTGCATCACATGGGTCGAGAACAGCACCGTCGCGCCGTCGGCGGCGAGACCGCGGATCATCTGCTCGAGCCCCTGCTGGTTGACGGGGTCGAGCCCCGAGAACGGCTCGTCGAGGATGACGAACTCCGGGCGGTGCACGACGGCGGCGATGAGCTGAACCTTCTGGGCCATGCCCTTGGACAGCTCCTTCATCTTCTTGCGGCTGGCCCCGCCGAGGCCCTGCTGCTCCAGCATTTCGCGGGCGCGGCGACGCCCCTCGCCCAGCGGCAGGCCCTTCAGGGCGCCGAAGAAGGCGATGGCGTCCACGGGCGTCATCTTCTTGTAGAGGCCGCGCTCTTCCGGGAGGAAGCCGATGCGGTCCCGCACCCGGCGTCCGTCGTCGGCGCCGAGGATCTCGATCCGTCCCGCGGTGGCCGGTTGCAGGCCGAGGATCATGCGGATCGTCGAGGTCTTGCCCGCGCCGTTCGGGCCGAGGAAGCCGCAGATGCTGCCCTTCTCGACCTCGAAGCTGAGGTCCCGCACGGCGTGGAAGCCGCCGTAGCGCTTGTTCACGCCCTCGAGTGTCAAAGCCGCCGTCATACGCCCTCCGTCGATCAGCCCTGTCTTGGTAGGTGTGTAAAGGGTGTTTGACAACCCGCCCGGGCCGCGAACGCCGCGCGCTTGTCATGAAATTCGTGTCATGTTCGGAGCAAGACTCGCCGCCGGACAACCGATGCCCTTCGACACCGCCCCCTCGCCCGTCGCCCCTCCTGCCGCCTCGCGGCTGTGGACGGCGGTCGGCAGCTTCGGCGTGCCCGTGGTCGTGCTGCTCGGTCTCGCCGCCGCGCGACCGGACATGGCCGCCTGGCTGGTCGGGGCCGCGGCGCTTGTGACGCTGGCCGCCTGGGCGGCGCATCGCCGC
>JAFAEC010000139.1 GCA_023424215.1 Pseudomonadota bacterium | reverse complement strand
CCCCCGGGTGCCCCCCCCCGGGGCGCCCCCGCCCGCCCGCGCCGGCGCCTGCGAACTGACATCCCACGTCAGGCTCGCCCGCGTGGTCATGCTCATCAACCCGCTGTCAGGCAGCGTCGGCCCCAATGCGGCCGAGGAAGCGCTCGAGATCCTCTCCCGCTACGCCTGCGAGACCACTGTGGTCTCTCTCGAGCCGGGCAGCTTCGAGGCCCAGATCCAGGCAGCCTTCGACGAGAAGCCCGACGCCCTGTTCGTCCTCGCCGGCGACGGAACCGCCGGGACCATCGCCTCTCGCGCCGGGCCGGACGGTCCGCTGGTGGCGCCCCTGCCGGGCGGCACCATGAACATGCTGCCCAAGGCCCTGTACGGGTCCAGCGACTGGAAGACGGCGCTGAAGGTGTCCCTCGAGGAGGGTCTGGCCCACGACATCGCCGGCGGCGAGGTCGCCGACGGCGACGTGCGTCGCGCCTTCTTCTGCGCCGCGGTGTTCGGCGCTCCGGCCCTCTGGGCCCCCGCGCGCGAGGCCATCCGCCTGCGTCGCCTGCGGCTGGCCTGGCTGTACGCCCGCCGGGCGCTGAAGCGCGCCTTCACCGGACGGCTGCGGTACGCCCTCGACAACCAGCCGGAGAGGCGCGCCGAGGCCCTGGTGCTGATCGGCCCGATGATCTCCAAGGCGATCGACGAGGACGCCGGCCTCGAGGCGGCGGCCATGAACCCGAAGGACGCGGGCGAGGCTTTCCGGCTGGCGGCGCACGCGCTGTTCGACGACTGGCGCCTCGATCCGGCGGTCAGCACCCGCCCCGCCCGCCGGGTCCGGCTGCGCGCCCGGTCGCGCATTGCGGCGGTGATCGACGGCGAGCCCCTCCTGCTCCACCACGAAGCGTCCGTCCGCTTCCTGCCGAAGGCGTTCCGGGCCCTCGCGCCGGTCCCCGCCGCCGCCGAGGACAGCGTCTAGTGGGACGCATCCTCCAGTTCTCCGACGTCCATTTCGGCCGTGAGCACCCCCACGCCTGCGCCGCGGCGCTGGACTATGCCCACGCGACGCCGGCGGATCTGGTCCTGATCACCGGCGACGTCACCCAGAAGGGCCTTCCCGGGGAGTTCGCCGCCGCCGGCGAATGGATCCGACGCATGCCGGAGCCGACCTTCGTCATCGTCGGCAACCACGACGTCCCCTACTTCAGCCTGCCGGCGCGACTGTTCGCCCCCTGGCGAGCCTTCGAGAAGGCCATCGGGCACCCGGCCCATGACCACCAGTTCCTCAGCGAGACGGTCATGGTCCGCGGCGTGGTCACCGCCCGCGGCTGGCAGGCGCGGCTCAACTGGTCCAAGGGCGTCATCGACCTCGACCAGACCCGCAAGGCCGCCGCCGCCCTGCGTCAGGCGCCGACCGGCGCGCTGCGCGTGCTGGCCTGCCACCATCCGCTCGTCGAGATGATCGGCACTCCCATGACCGGCGACGTGATCCGGGGGGAGGCCGCCGCCCTCATCTTCGCCGAGGCCGGGGTCGACCTGATCGCGACCGGCCATGTGCACGTCCCGTTCGCCTTGCCGATCCGGCTCGGCGATCACTGCTCCTACGCCGTGGGGTGCGGGACGCTGTCGAACCGCGAGCGCGGCGCCCCGCCGAGCTTCAACAGCATCGAATGGGACGCGCGCGAGATCGTCGTGACCGCCATCGCCTGGAACGGCCACAGCTTCGAACCGGCCCAGACCTGGCGGCTGCCGCGGCGGCAGGACACCCGGCGTGACGCCACGGCGCCGGACCCGACGAAGCCCGGGGTTCTCGAACAGAGCGTCCGCGAGACATGAAAAGAGCCGCGGTCTGAAGACCGCGGCCCATTCCATCCGTCGTATCCGGCGTCAGATTCGTCGCCCTCGTCCGGTGACGAAGTGGACGACCAGCAGGATCAGGAAGATGACGAACAGTACATAAGCAATGTTCATCGACAGTCCGGCCACGCCACCCGCGCCCAAAGCGCCAGCGACAAGAGCAAGGACCAGAAAGATCAGGGCCCAGCGAAGCATAGGCGGTTCTCCCGGAGCGATTGATACAGTTCAGGAGCGGCTGAACTGTACCGCACCTGCAGGATCAACGTTCCGGAAGCCGCGCCGTTCCGGTCAGCGGCGACGACGACTGTGTGTTTTCTCGGTGAACGCGGCCGCCACTATGCTGGCCAGCGCCGGGTTGCGCAGGAAGATCCAGCCGCCGGCGAGCGCCGCGACCGTGCCCAGGATCGGCCGCTCGCGGAACAGCATGAAGGCCCGCTGGCCCAGTCCGGCCGGCTCCTCCTCGAGTTCCTCCTCCTCGGCCGCATCGCGGCGCAGGAAGATCACCGCCACGGTCAGCGCGGCGAGCGCGAACAGCAGGAAGGTGATGGCCGCGGCCGCCAGCGGAACGACCACGAGGCACAGGGCGTAGAAGATCGTCGCCCCGAAGGCGATCACGGCCACCAGGGCCGCGCCGGCGGCGACCGCGGCCGCCACCGCCTTGCGGACCAGGGTCCGGGCCAGCCCCCCGCCGATCATCAGCGACGACGGCCGGCCAGCAGCATGCCGAGCACGACCCCCACGCCGAGCGCGATGGCGGTCGACTGGATCGGCCGTTCCTGCACGCGCTCGGTCAGGTAGCGCTGGGCCTCGTCGAGACGCTCCTGGGCGTCATCGTAGTACTCGCGGCCGCGCACGCGGGCGGTGTCGTAATAGCCGCGGGCCCGCTCGCGCAGCACCTCGCTCTGCTCGCGCAGCCGGGCCTCGGCCTCGGCCGCCCGGGCGCGCAGTCGCGTCTCGGTCTCCGACGCCTTCTCCCTCAGGTTCGCCTTCTCCTCGGCGCCGAGCGCCTTCAGGTCGTCCTTCAGGGTGTCGATGTCCTTCTTTACGGCCGCCCGTGCCGCCTTGGTCGTCGCCATGATGCGCGCTCCGTTCGTCAAGCTTGACGGTTAGATAGAGAACCCTGAGCCGGAACGCCACTGTGGCGTGGCGGTTCCCGCAACGCAGCATCGCGCCGCCGGCTGGCGGAGCGGGCCTGTCCGGCCTAGACAACCGTCATGCCCGACTGGTTGTTTCCCGCTCCGCCCGTCCCCTCCCTGCCGATCGCCGGGAGCGCGCTCCGCTTCCCCGTGCGCCGCATTCTCTGCGTCGGCCAGAACTACGCCGCGCACGCGCGCGAGATGGGGCACGAGCGGGCCGAGCCGTTCTTCTTCACCAAGCCGGCCGACGCCGTCGTCGCCGACGGCGCCGCCCCGACCTATCCCTCTGCGACGGCCGACCTTCATCACGAGGTCGAACTGGTCTGCGCCGTCGGGCCCGAGGGCGGGATCGTCGGCTGGGCCGTCGGCTGCGACCTGACCCGACGCGACCTGCAGGCCGCCGCGAAAGCGAAGGGGCGGCCGTGGGACGCCGCCAAGGGCTTCGACCAGTCCGCGCCATGCGGCGCCCTGCAGCTGGGCGCCCTGCCGGACACCGACGCCATTATCGAGCTCCGGGTCGACGGCGAGCCGCGCCAGTCCGGTCGCCTCGGCGACATGGTCTGGGGGCCGCACGAGATCCTCGGCAAGGCCCGCGAACTCTGGGACGTGCGCCCGGGCGACCTGATCTTCACCGGCACTCCGGAAGGCGTCGGACCGTTGGCGCCCGGCGCCCGCGTCGAGTGCGCCATCGAAGGGTTGCCGCCGCTGTCCTTCACCGTGAGGTCGCGATGATCCTGCACGGCTACTGGCGGTCTGGCACCTCGTACCGGACGCGCATCGCGCTTGAGCTGAAAGGCCTCGCCTATGAGCAGCGCGGGGTCGACCTGCGCCAGGGCGAGCAGCGCTCGGACGCCTATCTGGCGCTGAACCCGCAAGGGCTGGTTCCGGCGCTGGAGGTCGAGGACGCGGTCCTGACCCAGAGCCCCGCCATTCTCGAATGGCTGGAGGAGGCGCACCCGGTTCCGCCGCTGCTGCCGGCCGATCCTGTCGACCGCGCCGCCGTGCGCGCCATGGCCGCGCTGATCGGCTGCGACATCCATCCGCTCAACAACCTCCGGGTCGGCAAGGCCCTGCGCGAGGACTTCGGCGCTGACCAGGCCGCGGTCGACGCCTGGGCCGCGCGCTGGATCGTGCCCGGCTTCACCGCGCTGGAGGCGCTCGTGGGTCGTCACGGCGACGGCTGGTGCTTCGGCGCGGCGCCGACCCTGGCGGACTGCTACCTGATCCCGCAGATCTATTCGGCCCGGCGCTTCAAGATGCCGCTCGACGCCTTCCCCCGCCTGCTTGCGATCGAGGCCGCCGCCGCAAGCCATGCGGCCTTCCTCGCCGCCCACCCGGACAATCAGCCGGACGCGGACTGAGGCTGAGGCTCAGGCCAGGAAGCGGTCCACCGCGGCGTGAAAACGCCCCGGCTGATCGATCATGACCATGTGTTCGGCCCCCTCGATCCGTTCGAACACGGCCGGCCGACGCAGCCGGGCGTAGGCCGCCCGGAACAGGGCGTCGGCGCGGCTCCGCGGCGAGTCGCGATCCGCGCTCCAGCCATAGGCCACCGTCACCGGCGCGGCGATCTCCGGCAGCCGGCGGCGGAGATCGACCGTCATCACCTCGTACAGGGCCTGGGCCAGGACCCCGCGGTCGCCCCCCTGCCAGCCGACGGCGCTGAACAGGGCGTCCGAGGCCCCGCCGAGGTCGATGCCGATGCTCCGGCCGCCGGTGCGCAGCGCCTCCTCGCCGAGGAAATGCACTGCCTGATAGGCGACCCGCGCGATCGGCTCCACGTCGCCGAGGGTCGCCTGGGGACTGATGAGAGCGGGAAAGAAGGGCGAGGAGTCGACCGTCATCACCCGCGACACGCGGCCGGGCGCGTCGGCGGCGACGCGCAAGGCCAGCTGGCCTCCCATCGAATGCCCGATGATGGCGGGGCGTTCGAGGCCCTGTTCGGCGATGTAGCGGCGGATCTCGCCGGCCACGGCGCCCATCATGGCGCCGCGCGCATTGGCCTGCGGGGCGAGGTCGCCGAAGCCGCGCACGGAGACGAGGTGCAGTCGCCGTCGTCCGGCCAGCCTCTCGGCGGTCCGGCTCCACACCGCCGCGGTCGAGGCCAGTCCGGGGATGAGGATCAGGTCGGCGCCGCGGCCGCGGGTCTGTACCGCGATCCGCCCCGAGGCGAACGCCGCCTGCGCGCGGGCCGGGCCGGCCGCCAGGGCCGCGCCGGCTAGGGCGCCCGTCAGCAATCGTCGTCTGGTCTCCGCCATGCCGCCTCCAGCATCGTCGACCGCACCCTCGCGTCGGAATGCGGCATGACGATGAACGGAGCGGCCGGGATCAGGCCCGGGCGGGCCTCAGGCCGGCGGCCATGGCGGGCTGCTGGACCTTGCGTTCGCCGCCGGCGGCGATGATCCGGTCGATGCGGGCCTTCTCGGCGCGGAAGGCGGCCAGTTCGGCGCCGGCCAGGACCGTGCCCTCCTCGGTGCGCACGCCGGCGGGATTGATCCGCTGGCCGCGACGCCAGATCTCATAGTGCAGGTGCGGACCGGTCGAGGCCCCGGTCGAGCCGACATAGGCGACGACCTGGCCCTGGCGCACCCGCTGGCCGGCGCGGACGCCCGACGCATAGCGCGACAGGAGGCCGTAGCCGCTTTCCAGGCCGTTCGAGTGACGGATGCGCAGCCAGTTGCCGTAGCCGCCCCAGCGGCGGGCTTCGACCACCACGCCATCCGCCGGAGCGATCACCGGCGTGCCCATCCCGGCCGCGAAGTCGATCCCCGGGTGCATGCGGCGGTAGCCGGCGATGGGATGACGGCGGAAGCCGAACGACGAGG
>JAFAEC010000108.1 GCA_023424215.1 Pseudomonadota bacterium | reverse complement strand
GGCCTGGCCCAGCCAGCCGCCGCCGAAGACCAGCAGGGACACCGACGCAAGCGGCCCGGTCATCGCGCCTCAGGCCGAGCGGGCGTGTGCCGCGGCGGTGACCGAAGCGATCTCGGCCGGCTCCGTGGCGATCGCCTCGGCGCGCCGGCTGTTCCAGCTGGACACGCACGGCACCTTGGACAGGTCGGCCCGGTCGGCGTAGCGGCGCGCGATGTCGGCGACGTCCGCCATCAGCCCCTCGGCGAGGGTGATCGGCTTCAGGCCCAGTTCGCGGAACTGGTCGTTGGCGACCACCAGCTCGTTCTCGTCCGCCTCCTGCCGCGGGTTCGGCACGTGATGGATCTCGGCCCCGGTCATGTCGGCCACCATGCGGGCGAGGTCGCGGACGCGGCGGCTCTCGGTCATCTGGTTGAGGATCTTGACCCGCTCGCCGGACTTCGGCGGGTTCTTCAGCGCCAGTTCGACGCAGCGGACAGTGTCCTGGATGTGGATGAAGGCCCGCGTCTGACCGCCCGAGCCATGCACGGTCAGGGGATAACCGACCGCCGCCTGCATCAGGAACCGGTTCAGCACCGTGCCGTAGTCGCCGTCGTAGTCGAACCGGTTGATCAGCCGCTCGTCCTTGCGGGTTTCTTCGGTCTGGGCCCCCCAGACGATGCCCTGGTGCAGGTCGGTGATCCGGAGCCCGTCGTTCTTGGCGTAGAACTGGAACAGCAGGGCGTCCTGGGTCTTGGTCATGTGGTAGATCGAGCCGGGGTTCGGCGGGAACAGGATCTCCTGCTCGGCCGGGCCGAAGTCAGTGTCGACCGTGACCTTCAGGTAGCCCTCGGGGATGCGCAGGCCGGCGGTGGTGTAGCCATAGACGCCCATGGTGCCCAGGTGGGCCAGATGCACGTCCAGCCCGCTCTCCACGATCGCGGCCAGCAGATGGTTGGTGGCGTTCAGGTTGTTGTCGACCGTGTACAGCTTGTGCCGGGCGCTTTTCATCGAGTACGGCGCGGCCCGCTGCTCGGCGAAGTGGACGACGCTGTCCGGCTTCCAGTCGCGGATCAGGGCGACGAGACGGTCGAACTCCTTGCCGACGGTCATGTTGACGAACTCGATGGTCCGGCCCGAGACCTCCTGCCACGCCGCGATCCGCTCGCCCATGGTGCGGATCGGGGTCAGCGACTGGACCTCCAGCTCGTTGTCGATGTTGCGCCGGCTGAGGTTGTCGACCACCAGCACGTCCCAGCCGCGCGCGGACAGGTGCAAAGCCGTGGGCCAGCCGCAGAACCCGTCGCCGCCCAGAACCAGTACGCGCATGTCCGTCCTCTTCGTTTCCTCGCTCCTGCCTAGCGGAACGGCGGCGCCCGTCAAAGCGTGACCTTAAGGCGCGCTTCGGGTCAGCGGCGGCGCGCCCGCCATTCCTCGCGGGTCTGGCCCCAGCGCTCGATCGTCAGCTGCTCGAACGGCGGCGGCAGACGGGTCTGGCCCTGGTTGTACGAGCCGATCCGCTCGGCCAGCCGAATGGAGGGCAGATTGTCCGGGTCGATGCAGTGGATCACCTCGGTCCAGCCCAGCACGTCGAAGGCATGGTCGATGGCCGCGGTCGCGGCCTCGACCCCGTAGCCCTTGCCCTGGGCGTCCGGGTGCAGGCCCCAGCCGACCTCGGTCCCGGGCCAGTCGTGCGGCCGCCACGGACCGATGCGGCCGAGCCAGAGGCCGCTGTCGCGCTCGATCACCGAGAACATCGACACCCCGGTCAGGCTCCACGCCCCGGCCATGGTCATGAAGCCGCGCCAGGCGGTCGCCGCCGGCTGCGCCCCGCCCAGGAACCGCGCCGCCTCCGGATCGGCCATCATCTCGGCCCAGCGCGGGAAGTCCTCCATGGCGATGGGCCGCAGAGTGAGGCGTTTGGTCTGGATCACCGGTCCGGTCACAGCAGGTACTCCCGTTCGAGCTGATACTGGCTGCCCTCGTGCGCCAGGTGGCTGGACCAGAGCCCGAAGCGATCGATCCGGATCGGCGGCGAGCGCAGCAGGTTGTGGCCCGTGATCCAGGCCCCGATGCGGTCGGGATTGGTCTGCGGCCGGAGGTAGGCGAGGGTCACGTGCGGGCGGTAGTCGCGGCGCTCCATCGCGACGCCCGCGCGCTCCCCGGCCGAGCGACAGCGGCCGGCGAGCACCGACAGGCGCTCGTTCTGTTCCACCCCGGCCCAGATGGCGTGGGTGCGGTGGCCTTCGCCGAAGGCCCCCACGCCGGACAGGACGATCTCGAAAGGACCGCCCGAGGCCGCCCGGCTGAGCTCGGCGGCGAGGTCGTCGGCCCGCCGCTCGTCGACCTCGCCGTAGAAGGCCAGGGTGACGTGCAGCTGCTCAGCGGTCCGCCATCTGGCTCCGGGCAGGCCCGTCTGCCGGCGCGCCAGGGTTTCGGCCACGTCCTCGGGGATCGACAGGGCGGTGAACAGCCGGATCATGCGACCCTTGGTAGCGGCTGCAACGGCCCGGCCCAAGTCCGGTTTTCCTTGCAGAGGACGCCCCCGCGACCAATATTTGCACAAAGGCCGGGACGACCCGGCCCAAAGGAGGATTCGAAACCGCGATGAGCGATTTCAGAAACGGCTATTCCATTCCGCAGACCGCCGACATGGCGGTGGATGCGGGCCTGCGCAGCTTCATGCTGGGCGTCTACAACAAGCTGGCCCTCGGTCTCGTGGTGGCCGGCGCGCTCGCTTTCGTGACCGGCAACGTGCCGGCGGTCACCAGCCTGCTGTGGGTGCAGACCCCGACCGGCTACGGCATCACCATGCTGGGCATGGTGGTCCAGTTCCTGCCGCTGGTGCTGCTGTTCGGCTCGATGTTCTTCATGAAGAACCCGACCGCCGGCGGCGTGAACCTGCTCTACTGGGCGGTGGTGGCCTCGATCGGCGCCTCGCTCGGCTTCGTCTTCCTGCGCTACACAGGGGCGTCCGTGGCCTCCACCTTCTTCGTGACCGCCGCGGCGTTCGGGGCGCTGAGCCTGTTCGGCTATGCGACGAAGAAGGACCTGTCGGGCCTCGGCACCTTCCTGATCATGGGCGTGATCGGCCTGATCATCGCGTCGATCGTGAACATGTTCCTCGGCAGCGGCACGCTGATGCTGATCATCAGCGCGGCGGGCGTGCTGATCTTCTCGGGCCTGATCGCCTACGACACCCAGCGGCTGAAGATGACCTACTACGCCCTCGGCGGAAACGAGGCGGCGATGGGCGTGGCCACCGGCTTCGGCGCGCTGAGCCTGTTCATCAACTTCATCAACCTGTTCCAGTTTCTGCTCATGTTCATGGGCGGAAACCGCGAGTAGGCGATACCTGCCGAAGGAAACGAGGAAGGCCCGGAGCGATCCGGGCCTTTTTCTATTCGACCACGCTGAAGCGCCGGCTGTCGAAGACCCGCAGCACCTGGGCCAGTTCGCGGCCGCGGCGCAGGATGACGCCGCCCTCGCCGATCACCGCCCACTGGCCCTGACGCAGGCGCAGGGCGGGACGTTTCTCGATGCGATAGGACGGCGCGTCGCCCGAGCGGCGGAAGACGGCGAACTCGGCCACGTCGCGGTGTCCGACGACGGCGTAGTCGCGCCATTCGCCCGAGGCGACCATGCGGCCGTAGACCCGTAGGATCTGGTCCAGCTCGCGGCGGTCGAAGAAGACCGGACCGGCCTGCGGCTGCGCATCGGCGGCGTCGCTCATCGCCGCACTGTAGGACCGGCCGCGTCCCCGCGACCAGCCCCCGCTTGCGGCAACGCCGTGTCGCGAACGTCGCAATCCGGGAAAATCGCGTCGAACACGAAAACGCCTCGGTTCGGCCCATCGCCCGCCCCCTTGGGGGGCGACACGGGACACATCGGCTCGTCGGAGTTCGGAGCGGTTCCGGATCCTGAACAGCCCCCCCAGCCCCCTGGATCGTTCCATCAAGGGCTTCGGCGGGCCGATGCTTCCTCCAAAGCGAGACGCCCGTCAGGCCCCCTCCCCCCTCCCGGCCCGGCGGGCGTTTTGCTGTCCGCCGCCGACCGGAGAGGGGCGCCGGGCCGGCGTCAGGGCAGGACCACCTCGATCTCCTCGCCGTCGCGACGCACCGACACCCGATGCTCGCCATCCGTCGCCAGGGCGTTCAGGTCCGCGAGAGCCGAGACCGGTGTCCCGTCGACGCCGGCGACCAGATCGCCCGCCTGCAGGCCCGCCTGGGCCGCGGGCGACCCGCCTTCCACGGCCGCCACCTGCAAACCATCGGCCGTCGCCCGGAAGCTGGCTCCGCGCGCCGAGACGGCCTCGGCGCCGATCGTCACGGTCTGCTCGGATCTCGGCTCGACCGTCAGGGTGGCGCGCCCCTCGCGGCCGCCGCGAAGATAGACGACCTGAACCGCCGTGCCCGGCTCGGCGATGCCGATGGTCGCCGCCACCGTGCCGGCGTTCGACACCGGCCGATCCTGGATGCGGGTGATGATGTCGCCGCGCCGCAGGCCGGCCGCCTCGGCCGAGGATCCGGGGGCGACGTCCTCGACCACCGCGCCGCGCACGAAGCCGAGGCCGAAGTCGCGCGAGCGTTCGGGATTCAGCGAGCCGAGGATGGCGCCGGTCTGGCCGCGCCGCACCTCGCCGGTCGTGCGCAGCTGGTCGACGACGTACATCATGATGCGGCTGGGCACGGCGAAGGCGATGCCGTCGTTGCCGCCCCCGCCGCCGGACAGAATCGAGGTGTTGAGGCCGATCATCCGGCCGCGGCTGTCCAGCAGGGGCCCGCCCGAATTGCCGGAGTTCACGGCCGCGTCGGTCTGGATGTAGTCCTCGATGCGGTCGCCCATGCCGGAGCGGCCGAGTCCCGAGATCACGCCCATGGTCAGGGTCTGGTCCAGCCCGAGGGGATAGCCGACGGCGAACGACAGGTCCCCGGTGCGCAGACCGTCGGAGTTGGCCACCTCGATCTGGGTCAGGCCCAGCGCCGCCTCGTCGGCCTCGATCTTCAGGACCGCCAGGTCGGTGGCCTTGTCGGCGCCCACCAGAACCGCGTCGAAGATGCGCCCGTCGGTCAGGTCGACGGTGAATTTGCGCCCGCCCTCGACGACGTGATTGTTGGTGACGACCACGCCTTCGCGCGCGTCGATGATGGCGCCGGACCCGGCGGAGATCGGCCGGGGCTCGTCATCGCCCGAGCTGGGCCCGCCGGAGCGGCCCAGGGTGGTCACCTGCACCACCGCAGGAAGGGCCCGCTCCAGTCCGCCGGCGAAGCTGAAGACGCCCCGTTCCGCGTCGTAGGGCATGGGGGACGACGGCCCGGACTGGGCGGCCGCGGAGCCCGCGACAAGGATCGAAACCGCCGCCGCGAACGCCGGAACAAGGGTTCCGGGTGTCCGATGGATCTTGCGCCGCATGCTGGGGTCCCCTGTCATCCGGCGAAGCCTAGCGCGAGAAGCGCGCCGTGACGACAGCCCCCGGACGTGCGTCATCAATCGTCATGGAGGCGCCGTGGCGGCGCAGGATGGCGCGCACGAAGGCCAGGCCCATGCCATGGCTTTCCCGCTCCGGATCGTCGCCGGCCGGGGCCGCGGCGACGGCGTCTCCCGGGAAGCCCGGCCCCTGGTCCGCGACCGACAGCCACGGACCGTCGGCGTCGCGGCCGACGGTCACCTCCACCCTGCCGCCATCGGGCGAGTATTTCACCGCGTTGTCGACGAGGTTGGCGATCGCCCTCTGCAGCAGCGAGCGGACGCCCAGCACCGGCGCCTCCCCGGCGGTCAGACGGATCGTCACGCCCCGCTCCTCGCCCAGCGGACCGTAGAGCTCGACGGCCTGGGCGGCGAGGGTGTCCAGCCGCACCGTCTCGAACGACCACGCCTCCCCGTCGCGCAGGGCCATGGCCTCGTTCATGGCCCGGATCAGCGCGTCGAGATCGCTGCGGGCCTCGGCGGCCAGCCGGCGGGTCTCGGGCGTCCCGGCCGTCGCCGCCAGCCGGTCCAGCCGGGCCGAGGCGCGCGCCAGGGGGGTGCGGAAGTCGTGCGCCAGCTGATCGGCGGAATCGCGCAGCCAGGCGAGCAACTCCTCGAGGCGGTCGAGCGTCTGGTTCACGTGGGCCGACAGCTCGGTGAGTTCGGGGGCCAGCTCGGTGGCGGGGGCCCGGACCGAGAAGTCGCCGACGGCGGCGCGGTCCAGCGCCTTGCTGACCTCGGCCACGGCGTTGGTGAGGCGGCGCCGCGCGAAGGTGGCGATGGCGAGGCCGGCGGCCAGCAGCAGCACGCCGACGCCGACCACCGCCGCCACCGCCCGCGCCCAGGCCGCCCCGGACCGTTCGACCACCCGGCCGACCGCGATATCGAGCCCGCCCACCGAGCGGCGCACCACCACCACCTCGACAGGCCGGGACGGGCACAGCACCCCCGCCTCCAGCCGGACCAGCCAGACGTCGGCGCCGAGGCGCGGGGCCCGCGCGCCGCGAACGGCCTCCAGCGCGGCCAGCCCCGCGGGCTCGCCGACCGGGGCGCGAATGTAGCGCACGCCGGCCCCGCCCCGGCCGGTGCGGCAGGCCTCCGCCAGCGACTGCGCCTCGCCAGCGCGGCCCGGGGCGGTCTGGAAGGCGGCGAGCCAGTTCGACAGATAGACGGCGTCGGCGGCGGTGACCGTCTCCGGCGCCATGTCCGATCCGAGGTTCAGCTTCTCGACCATGGCGCTGTAGTCGTCGAGCGCGGCCAGCGCGGCCGTCTGGCGCTGCTCGAGCCGCACCGCCGCCCCGGTGACGAGCAGCGACCCGGTCAGCGCGAGGGCGGACAGCACGGCGACGCCGGCGGCCAGTTGCGTCGTGGTGCGACGCCCCAGCCAGGCCCGCACGCCCGTGAATCCTCCCGTCATCCGCGGCTCAGCCTTCCCGGGCGGAGAGATCGCGGAAGACCAGGCTCTGGCTGCGCGCGGAGACGATCAGCGGGTGCAGGTCCTCGCCCAGCTCCGGGGCCTGCTCCTTCAGCCGCCGACGCAGGGCGCTGATGCGGGCGTCGATGATGTTGACGAAATTGTCGGGGAGGAATTTCCACTCCACCCAGCAGCGGTCCCACAGCATGGTCTTGGTCACCGGCTGGCCGCGGGCGCTCATCAGCTCGCAGACGATGGCGAACTCCAGCGGCGACAGGTCGATCGGCCGCGCCTCGTCGCCGACTTCCAGCTTCAGGGTGCGGGCGCCCGGCGACAGGCGGAAAGGGCCGTTGACGATGTCGGCGCCGGCCGGGCGGGCGCGCCGGGCGGAGCGGCGCAGCTGGGCGGCGAGACGCGCCAGCAACTCCTCGGCCCCCACCGGCTTGGCCAGGTAATCGTCGGCGCCGCCCAGCAGACCCTCGACCTTCTGGCGTTCGGAGCCCAGCGCGGTCAGCATGAGCGCGGGCGCGTCCGAGGACGGGCCGGCGCCGGCGCGCAGGCGACGCAGGGTCTCCAGCCCGTCGAGGCCGCGGGTGTGCCGGTCGAGGATCAGGACGTCGTAGGGCGTGGCGGTCGCGGCCGCGAGCGCCGCCTCGCCGGCGTCGAAGGTGTCGACACGCTCGAAACCCGCCTCGGCCAGCCGCTCGGCGACATGGGCGGCCAGCGCCGGATCGTCCTCCAGCAGCAGCGCCGTGCGCCCGGCGAACGCCTCGCGCAGCTGGGCGAAGGGATCGGCCTCGCCGGACGACGGCGCTTCGGCCGGGGTGACGCTGTTCACGGAAGTCCCTCCATCTGCGAACGACGATAGCCGTGGCGCGGGGAATGGCAACGCCGCCGCCCTGACGCTTCCTGATGCATCCGGGGGCCCGCGCCGCACGTAAGGGTCGGATGGAGCGCCCCATGATCATCCGACGACTTGTCCCCCTGGCCGGACTGACCGCCCTCGCCGCCTGCCAGACGGCGCCGGCAGCCGACAGCGGCTTCCTCAGCGCCTACGATCGGCTGCAGACCCGCGAGGACACGGTGCGCGCGTCGATCCGCGAGCATCGCGACGACCCGCGGGCCGCCGCCATCGAACAGGTCTGGCTGGAGCCGGCGGTGCTGGTCGGCGACGCGGGGGCGGACCTCCCCGAGGCCGAGCGGGCGCTGGTGCTGCGCGAGGTGGACCGGCAGGTCTGCTACGAGATCAGCGAACGCTTCACCCTTGCCGCCACGCCCGAGGGCGCGGCGCGGGTGCGCACCGGGATTGTCGACATCCGTCCGACCGGCGCCGCCGGCTCCGGCGTGGCGGCGGTGGCCAACGCCCTGATCCCGGGCCCCGGGACGCTGCGCGTGCCGGGCACCACCGGCGGACTCGCCGCCGAGGCGGAACTGGTCGCCGGCGGCGAACAGGTCGCCGCCCTCGCCTGGGCGAGGAACGCCACCGTGGTCGGCACCGACACGCCGTCGCTGTCGCGGGTTGGCGACGCCCTGCAGCTGGCCGAGCCGTTCGGCGACTCTGTCGGCGACGCCTTCGCCCCGGCCGACCGGGCCGTCCGGCCGATCCCCGACCCCGACCCTTGCGCCCGCTTCGGCCCGCGCACCCAGCCCGCCGGGTTCGTGACCCGGCTGGTCACCGGCCTCTACGTGCCCGAGGTCAACACCGGCTCGCGCGAAGCGGAGCCCCCGGCGGAATAGATCAGAAGGCGCTCTCGCCGGTGATGGCCCGGCCGAGGATCAGGGCGTGGACGTCGTGGGCGCCCTCGTAGGTGTTGACCGTCTCGAGATTCATGGCGTGGCGCATGACGTGCATCTCGCCGGTGATGCCCGCCCCGCCGTGCATGTCGCGGGCCTCGCGGGCGATGGCCAGGGCCTTGCCGCAGTTGTTGCGCTTCATCATCGAGATGGCCTCCGGCACCCAGGCGCCGGTGTCGAGCAGACGGCCAAGGGCCAGCGCCCCTTCCAGTCCGAGGAAAATCTCGGTCTGCATGTCGGCCAGCTTCTTCTGCACCAGCTGGCGCGAGGACAGCGGGCGGCCGAACAGCATGCGCTCGGCGACATAGTCGCGAGTGGCGTGGAAGCAGAACTCGGCCGCGCCCATGGCGCCCCAGGCGATGCCGTAGCGGGCCTTGTTCAGGCAGGAGAACGGACCGCGCAGGCCCTTCACGCCGGGCAGCAGGTTCTCTTCCGGCACGAAGACGTCGTTCAGGCCGATGTCGCCGGTGATCGAGGCGCGAAGCGACAGCTTGTCGCCGATCTTGTCGGTGCTGAAGCCGTCCATGCCGCGCTCGACGATGAAGCCGCGGATCACATCGTCCAGCTTGGCCCAGACCACGGCGAGGTCGCTGATCGGGCTGTTGGTGATCCAGTACTTGGCCCCGTTCAGGCGGTAGCCGCCCTCGACCTTGACCGCCTTGGTCTTCATCGAGGCCGGGTCCGAGCCACCGTCGGCCTCGGTCAGGCCGAAGCAGCCGATCAGCTCGCCGGCGGCCATGCGCGGCAGGAAGCGCATCTTCTGCTCTTCAGAGCCGAAGGCGTAGATCGGGTACATGGCCAGCGACGACTGCACCGACATCGCCGAGCGGTAGCCGGAGTCGACCGCCTCAATCTCGCGGGCGATCAGGCCGTAGGCCACGTGCGACGCCGACGAGCCGCCGTACTGCTCCGGCAGCATGGCGCCGAGGAAGCCCATCTCGCCCATCTCGGTCATGATCGAACGGTCGAAGGTCTCGTCCCGGAAGGCGGCGACGATGCGCGGCAGCAGCTGTTCGCGGGCGTACGACCGGGCCGCGTCGCGAATCATCCGCTCGTCGTCGGTCAGCCGGCCGTCGAGATCCAGCGGGTCGTCCCAGCGGAAGGTCCTGGAGGGAGAAGCGGAGCCGTCGGCCATCGGGTTGTCTTCCTGAGCGATTTCCGGGACGCCTGCGTCCGCGTCACGTCACGGTGACCGGCGCCCCCTGTTCTGCGGCGCGGTTTAGGCCAGAATGGCCGTCGCGGGTAGAGGGAGCGCCCGCGACAAGCCGGACCCGACCATGATGCAGACCTTCAACCGCCTGTTCGTCGACCATCCCCGCGAGGTCGAGGAGAGCTATCTCGAGCACATGGCGGCCTCCTCGCGGTTCGGCCTGCGGCTGCTCAAGCTGGCCGGCTGCGCCTTCCTGCACGCCGTGGTTCCCGGACTGCACAAGGCGACGGTGTCGAGCTCGATCTGCTGCATGGCCGACGAACTGGGCGGCCGGGCGCGCGAGGCGCGGGAGTGCCGCATGCGCGACGCCGGCGTCTGGGACGTGGGGCTTTAGGGTGACGGGTGGCCCGTGATCGGTGGATCGCGCCGGGAGCGGACGGTAGAGCTAACCGCATGACCACCGACGCAGCTTCGGCCTCCGCAATCACCAATCACCAGTCACCGGCCGCCCGCCCCGGTCCCCTCTCCGGCGTCCGCGTTCTCGACCTCAGCCGCGTCCTCGCCGGGCCGTGGGCGACGCAGACGCTGGCCGATCTCGGGGCCGAGGTGATCAAGATCGAGCGGCCGGGCGTCGGCGACGACACCCGCCACTGGGGCCCGCCGTTCACGACGAAGTCCGACGGCTCGAAGGGCGACGCGGCCTACTTCCTGTGCGCCAACCGCGGCAAGAAATCGGTCGAGCTGGACATCGCCACGCCCGAGGGCGCGGCCGCCGTGCGCGAGCTGGCCAGGACCTGCGACGTGGTGGTGGAGAACTTCAAGACCGGCGGACTGCGGAAGTACGGCCTCGACCACGCCTCGCTCCTGGCCGTGAACCCGCGGCTGGTCTGCTGCTCCATCACCGGCTTCGGCCAGGACGGGCCCGACGCGCACCGGGCCGGCTACGACTACATGATCCAGGCCATGGGCGGGCTGATGTCGATCACCGGCCAGCCGGACGGCGCCCCGGGCGCCGAGCCGATGAAGGTCGGCGTCGCGGTGGTCGACCTGTTCACCGGCCTCTACGCCTCCAACGCCATCCTCGCCGCCCTGCTGCACGCGCGGGACACCGGCGAGGGCCAGCACATCGACATCGCCCTGTTCGACGTCCAGGCCGCCATGCTGGCCAACCAGGCGACCAACTACTTCGTCTCGGGCCGGGCCCCGACGCGGATGGGCAACGCCCACCCCAACCTCGCCCCCTACCAGCCCTTCCCCTGCACCGACGGCAGGGTGGTCATCGCCGTCGGCAACGACGGCCAGTTCCGCGCGCTGGCGCAGGCCCTGGGCGCGCCCGGGCTGGGCGAGGATCCCCGCTTCCTCACCAACGCCCTGAGGATCGAGCACCGCGCCGTCCTGACCGCCGAGCTCTCGGCCCTGACGGCGGGCCACGGCATGTCCGGCCTGATGGCGGCGCTGGAGGCGGCCGGGGTCCCGTGCGGGCCGGTCAACACCATCGACCAGGTGTTCGGGGAGCCGCAGGCGAAACACCGGGGGCTGGAGGTCGAGCAGACGCGGGCGGACCTGTCGGCGCCGATCCGCACCGTGGCCTCGCCGATCCGCATGTCGCGGACGCCGGTCGCCTACGACCGCCCGCCGCCGGCTCTGGGCGCGGACACGGACGAGGTGCTGGGGGCGCTCACCCGGCCGGAATGAGGCCGAGACGCGCCATCCAGTGGAACAGCCACGGGACCACGAACAGCACGGTCACCAGCGCCAGCCCTATCCAGTGAACCGGCCGCAGCCGGCGCAGCCGGCGGGTCCCCGAGAAGCCGCCCGCCAGCGCGCTCAGCACCGCCACGCCTGTGCTGCCGGCCGTTTCCTGCTCGGGAATGGCGTCGGCGTCCTCCTCCGCAAACTCCCCCGCCTTCGCCCGGGCCAGCAGATCCCGGGCGCGTGGCCCGTCCCGGGCCTGGGCCATCACCCGCAGCCCGCCGACGGCGCGCTGCAGCAGCGGGTCGATGGTCGCCAGTCCGCGGTCGGCCACCTGAGCGGAGACGCCGTGGGCCGCCAGAAAGGCGACCGCCAGTTCGGCCTCGTAGACGTCATCGAAACGGGCGATCTCGACCTGGGCCACGATCCCCCTCCGATCCGCCCTACAGATCCAGCAGCGCCCGCGCCGGATCCTCCAGCAGTTCCTTGATGCGGACGAGGAAGGTCACCGCCTCCTTGCCGTCGACGATGCGGTGATCGTAGCTGAGGGCGAGGTACATCATCGGGCGGATCTTCACCTCGCCGTTCACCGCCATCGGGCGCTGGACGATGTTGTGCATGCCGAGGATGCCCGACTGCGGCGAGTTGAGGATCGGCGTCGACATCAGCGAGCCGTAGGTGCCGCCGTTGGTGATGGTGAAGGTGCCGCCCTGCAGCTGGTCCAGGGTCAGCTCGCCGTCGCGGGCGGCCTTGCCGAGCGCGGCGATGCCCTTCTCGATGCCCGCCAGCGACAGCTGGTCGGCGTCGCGCAGCACCGGCACGACCAGGCCCTTCTCGGTGCCGACGGCGATGCCGATGTCGTAGTGGTTCTTGTAGATGATGTCCGTGCCGTCGATCTCGGCGTTGACCGCCGGGATTTCGTGCAGGGCCTGGACCACGGCGCGGGTGAAGAAGCTCATGAAGCCCAGCTTCACGCCATGGCGCTTCTCGAACACCTCCTTGTACTGGCTGCGCAGGGCCATGACCTCGGTCATGTCCACCTCGTTGAAGGTGGTCAGCTGGGCGGCGGTGTTCTGGGATTCCTTCAGGCGGCGGGCGATGGTCTGACGCAGGCGCGTCATCTTCACCCGCTCCTCGCGCGGCTGGTCGGGGCGCGGCGCGGCGGGCGCGGCGGCGGCCGGAGCGGCCTTCGGCGCGGCCGAGCCGATGGCGGCCAGGGCGTCGGCCTTGGTGATGTTGCCCTTGGGCCCGGTGGCGGCGATCGCCTTCGGGTCGAGGTTGTTTTCGGCGACCACGCGCTGCACGGCCGGCGACAGGTGCGGAGC
>JAFAEC010000073.1 GCA_023424215.1 Pseudomonadota bacterium | reverse complement strand
GGCCCGACGTCGCCGCGCCTTCCTCGCCCAGGGTCAGCATCCGCAGGCCGGGCATCGCCAGGGCGGCGAAGACGGCGGCGACGACCACGGCGGGCGCCACCCAGGCGACGTCGATCCAGCTGCGGTTCTGCACCGAGCCCAGAAGCCAGCCCATGACCTCGGCGCTGGCGATCGGCGACGGCGACAGGTTGAAGATCAGGGCGGTGGCGGCGCCGGCGAAGCTGGACAGGGCGACGCCGAACAGGATCAGCGCCTCGGGCGACCGGACCCGCGCCGAGAACAACACCAGCAGCGCGCCGGCGGCGCCCGCGCCGGCCAGGGCCGATGTCTCGACGGCGCCGGGAACGGCGGCGAGACCGACGACGATGGCGACGGCGGCGACGAAGGCGGCGCTGGCGGAGACGCCGAGCACCCCGGGGTCGGCCAGTGGGTTGCGCAGCAGCCCCTGCATGACCGCCCCCGCAAGGCCGAGGGCCGCGCCGACCAGGAGGGCGGTGGCGGCGCGCGGCGCCCGCACCTGCCACAGCACCAGGCCGGGTCCGGAAGACGGATCGCGGAACGCCTCGGCGAACTGGCCCGCGGACAGCGCGCTCTCGCCCGCCAGCACGGCGACGACCAGCGCCACGAGGAGGGCCAGCCCCAGCGCCGCGGTCAGTCGCGCGCCCCTCGCCCGGCTCACGGACGACGCTCCGCCAGCAGCGCGGCGGCGTCGGCGGCGAACCAGGCCGGGCAGGTCAGAGTGGCCGCCGGCAGACTGGCCGCCACCCGCTCACGGGCGGCCCGGCGGACCACGGGATGGCGTCCCGGACCGCGCCAGTCGCCCCGGGCCTGGTCGAAGAAGCCGAGCACGAAGCGGGCCGGCGGAGCCAGGGCGATGCGCTCGACGCTGACCGGGCCGAAGAACGGCGCCGGCGCGAGGTTGGCGAAACCCGCCGCGGCGAGGATCGCGTCGACGAGGGTGCCGGATCCTGCGGTGAAGCCGCCGGCAGTCAGGTAGAGGGCGCCGGCGCGCGGCCCCCCGGACGAGGGCGGAGGCGCGGCCGCGGCGAGGCGGGCGTCCATGCGGGCGATCAGCGCCTCGCCCCGGGCCGGCGCATCGAGCGCCTGCGCCACCGTCCGAATATTCCGGCGCACGCCGTTGAAGTCGCTGGCGTCCTCGATCGCCGCGACCCGGACGCCCGTCTCCGAGAGGCGACGCAACAGTCGAGGCTCTCCGCCCCAGTAGCGGACCACCACGTCGGGATCGAAGGCCACGGCGGCCTCGAGCGTGGGTCGGACGCGGCGTCGCCCCTCCGCGACCGTGCGGAGCCAGGCGTCCGGATCGTCGGCGCGCGGCGACAGGGCCAGGTCGGCGTCGGGGCGAAGCGCGAGGAGATACTGATCGGCGCACTGGTCCAGCCCCATGGCCCGGAGCGGCCGCGCAGCCGCCCCGGTGGCCGGAAGCAGGACGAACAGGCACCCCAGCAGGGCCGCCGCGCGCCTCAAGGCCGCAGGAAGCCCGCGAGCAGCCCCTCCATCATCGCCGTGGTCAGCGCCTCGCGGTCGACCCAGTCGAAGTACGGCTTGCTGATCATGAGCGATACCACGCCATGTCCCCCCGCCCACAGAGCCTGGGCGGCGGTGCGGGCGTCGAGGCGGAGGCGGCCTGCCGCCTCGAGCTCCTCGACCACCCGCTCGAACGAACGGAACAGCTCCGTGCCCAGCTCGCGCGCCGAGGATTGCGGCCCCTCGCGCAACTCCGCGGGGCGCGTCATGTAGACCAGACGGTAGGCGTTGGGATTGCCGAAGCCGAACTCGACATAGGCGCGCATCATCCTGCGCAGGCGGTCCTCGGCCGGCCCCTCCTGACCCATGGCCCGCTCATTGGCTGCCCGCAGCGTCTCGAAGGCCTCCCGGGAGATCTCCTGCAGGATCGCGCCCTTGTCCGGAAAGTGCATGTAAAGGGCGGTCGACGACAGCCCCACCTCGTCGGCGATCTTGCGGATCGTGGCCCCCTCATAGCCGTGTTCCACGAAGACCCGCTCGGCCGCGGCGAGAATCTCCGCGCGGCGCTCATGGCCTTCGCCCTTCGGCTTGCGCTGCGAGCGTGCGCTGGCAGGGGCTTCGGTGGACACGGTGAACTCCCGGCGGCGTCGCTCCTGAATAGCGGCATTCACTCGCCCTCGCCAACCGGTTGCCGTCTGCGCCGCCCAGCGTTAACCATTGCGTGTGGGCAGGGCTGGAACCAGCGTGGCGGGCGAACCGCAGCGCGGCGAGGCGCGCTACGGACCGGGGCCTCGGGAGAGCGCCGGCCGCAGGGGACTTGCGCCCTTCCAGTGGTTGCTCCTCGTCATTCTGACGGGCTGTGGCGGCGCGGGCCTCTGGTTGCAGCCGGACCGGGCGGGCGCGTTGATCATCGTCGCGGTCGGGGCCGGGTTCCTGCTGGTCGCGGTCTGGCGGATCCTGCTGGTCATGCTCAGCGCCGCGCCGACCGCTTCACCGCCGGAGCCGTCGGTCTGGCCGCGCTATACGGTGCTGGCGGCCCTCTACGACGAGGCCGAGGTCGCGCCGCTGCTGATCTCCCGGCTGGCGCGCCTCGACTATCCCGCCGACCGGCTGCAGGGGCTGCTGGTCCTCGAGGCCCACGACCATGACACCATCCGGGCGGCTCTCGCCGCCCCGCGGCCGCCGTGGCTCGAGCTGTTCGTGATCCCGCCGGGCGCGCCCCAGACCAAGCCCCGGGCGCTCAACCACGCGCTGGAGCGGGCCACCGGCGAACTCCTGACCGTCTACGACGCCGAGGACGAGCCCCATCCGGGCCAGTTGCGGGCCGCGGCCGCGCGCTTCGCCGCTGACGACAGCGGTCGCCTCGCCTGCCTGCAGGCGCCGCTGCGGATCCGGCGGCTGGCCGCCGCCGGCGCCGATCCCTTCCTCGATCGCCAGTTCGCCGCCGAGTACGCGGCCCTGTTCGAGACCGCCCTGCCCGGTCTGGCCCGTCTCGGCCTGCCCTTCCCGCTCGGCGGCACCAGCAACCACTTCCGGACCAAGGCCCTGAAGGCCGTCGGGGGCTGGGACGCCTGGAACGTCACCGAGGACGCCGACCTCGGTTTCCGCCTCTGGAGCCGGGGCTGGCGGCTGGGCGTCATCGACCGGCCGACATGGGAGACCCCGCCGGGCGGCCTCGAGCACTGGCTGCCGCAACGGGTGCGCTGGCAGAAGGGCTATATGCAGACGTGGGGCGTGCACACGCGGCGGCCGTGGCGCCTGGGCCTGCGCGGCGCGGCGGCCCTGGTCCTCACGGTCGGGGCCGGTCTGGCTTCGGCCGCGCTGCACGGGCCGTCGCTGGCGTGGATCGCGGCAGCGGCGCTCGTGGCGGCGACGGCCGGTCTGTCTCCCGCCACCCCCTTCCTGTCGCTGAGCGTGCTGGGTCTGGGAGCGGCCGCGGCCTGGCTGGCCTGCGCCATCGGCGCGCGCCGGGCGGGCGTGCCTTACGACGCCCGCGACATGCTGGCGGCGCCCGCCTACTGGAGCCTGCTCAGCCTCGCCTTCCTCCACGCTGCCTGGCGGCTGGTGCGCGAGCCCTTCGCCTGGGACAAGACGCGGCACCGGGCCGACGCGCCCGCGCCGGCGGCGAAGCTTGAAGGCGCGCTGGACGAAGCGGCCCCGCAGCGCCTATCAGCGGCCCATGTCGCCGCGCCTGAACCCGTCGCCTGAGACCCTCGTCACCCGCGGCTGGGCCGACTACGCCCTGCTGGACTCCGGCCATGGCCGCAAGCTGGAGCGGTACGGCCGGTTCACCGTGGTGCGGCCTGAACCACAGTGCTTCTGGAGCCCGCGCGACGCCGCCGCCTTCGACCGGGCCGACGCCGTGTTCGACCCGACCGACGAGGACGAGGCAGGACGCTGGCGCTTCGCCGGCAAGCCGATCGACACCTTTCCGCTGGCGTGGCGCGACGTCCGCTTCACTGGCCGGTTCACCCCGTTCCGGCACCTGGCCTTCTTTCCGGAGCAGGCGGCGAACTGGGAGTGGCTGGACACGCGGGTCAAGACCCTGCAGCGGCCGCGCATCCTCAACCTGTTCGGCTACACGGGGGTGGCCAGCCTGGCCTGCGCCGCGGCGGGGGCCGAGGTGACCCACGTCGACGCCTCCAAGAAGTCGGTCGGCTATGCGCGGGAGAACGCGGAGCAGTCGGGGCTGGCCGACCGGCCGATCCGCTGGATCGTCGAGGACGCCCGCAAGTACGTGGCCCGTGAGGTGCGGCGCGGGTCGAAATATCACGGCATCATCCTCGACCCGCCCAAGTACGGGCGCGGGCCGACCGGCGAGGTGTGGCGGCTGTTCGAGGACCTGCCGGGCCTGCTGAAGGACTGCGCCGCCCTGCTGGCGGACGACGCCTCCTTCCTGCTGCTGAACGCCTATGCGGCGCGCATCTCCGGCCTGTCGCTGGCCCACCTGATGGCCGAGGCCACGGCGGACCGGGGCGGGACCATCGACTGGGGCGAGCTGGCGCTGGCCGAGGACGGCGCCGACGGGCGGGCCATCGGGCTGAGCTTCTTCGCCCGGTGGAGCGCCTGAGCATGGCCGCCCCGGCACAGGACAGGCTGATCACGTCGCTGACCAACGACACGGTCAAGGCCGTGCGGGCCCTGCACATGCGCAAGGAACGCGAGGCGACCGGGCGGTTTCTCGCCGAGGGGCTGAAGTTCATCGGCGAAGCGCTGGACCAGGGCCGGGCGCCGAGGCTGCTGCTGGTCGGCGAGGAGGCGCGGCCGCATCCGCTGCTGGAGCGGGCGAAGGCGGAGACCCGGGCGGCCGGGGGCGAGGTGGTCGTCGTCACCCGCGCCATCCTCGAGAAGATCAGCCGGCGCGAGAACCCGCAGACGGTGCTGGGCGTGTTCGAGCAGGTCTACACGCCCCTGTCCGCCATCGAGCCGGCTTCGGCGCCCTGCTGGGTGGCGCTGGAGCAGGTGCGCGATCCGGGCAATCTCGGCACCATTATCCGCACGGCGGATGCGGCCGGCTGCGGGGGGGTGATCCTGATCGGCGACTGCGTCGATCCGTATTCGGTCGAGGCGGTGCGGGCGACCATGGGCTCGGTGTTCGCGGTGGCCATCGCGCGGGCCACGCCGGCGGAGTTCCTGGCCTGGCGGCAGGGCTGGCCGGGCAGCGTGATCGGCACCCGGCTGGACGCCGTCCACGGCTATCGCGAGGCCGCGATCCAGCACCCGGCCCTGATCGTGATGGGCAACGAGCAGGCCGGGCTGACCGACGAACTGGCGGCGGCCTGCGACGTCAATGTCAAGATCCCCATGCGCGGCAGGGCCGACAGCCTGAACCTCGCCATCGCCACGGGGATCATGGTCTATGCGGTGACCGACGGGACCTGAGCGCGCAGGCCGACGCAGGATTCGCTTGCCGCCGGGCGCGGCCGGGGCGAGCCTCGCTGGATGCGCCCTCTCCTGCCCGGCCTCGCCGCCTTCACCCTGCTCGCCGCCCCGGTCGCGGCGCAGGAGGCGGCCGACTTCCGCGCCGACGCCCTCGCCGTCGAGGGGCTGGTCGAGGCCCAGTACGCCTACCTCGACCGGCTGTCGGAGTCGCGGTTCCCGCGGAGCGCCCCGCTGCGGGCCGAGGCGGAGGCGGTGGGCGACCGGCGGACGCTGCTGGCCTACGCCGAGCGGGCGGTTATGGCGCTCGCCGATCACCACGCCATCACCGGCAGCTCCTTCGCCGACAGTTGGGCGCTGGTTCCGAGCTACGCCGACCTGTGGGTCGAGCCGGAGGGCGGCGGCTGGCGGATCACCGCGGTGCGCGAGGATTCGCCGGCGCAGGCCGCCGGGGTGAAGGTGGGGGACGCGCTGGTCGCGGTCGACGGCGTGGCCACGGCCGAGGCGGTGGCTGGCTTCTGGGCCGACCTGGGGCTCGAGGTCACGCCGGAGCGGGCCGGCTATGCCGCCCGGGTGCTGGCGGCGGGGCGGCGGGACCGGGCCCGCGACCTGATGGTGCGCGATGCCGACGGGGTGGAGCGGCGGCTGGCGCTGCCCAGCCTCTACGCCCTGCCCCGCCCCGAGCGGCCGCCGGTGAAGGCGGCGGAGGCGGACGGGGCGCTGGTGCTGCGGTTCAACGACTCCCTCGGCGATATGGCGACGATCGCGGCCTTCGATGCGGCGATGGCGGCGGCCCGACCGGGGCAGGCCGTGGTGCTGGACCTCACGGACACGCCGTCGGGCGGCAACACCGTGGTGGCGCGGGCGGTGATGGGCTGGTTCGTGCACGGGCCGAGGCCATACCAGATCCATCGACTGCCGGCCGAGGAACGAGAGATGGGCGTTCCCCGTCAGTGGGTGGAGCAGGTGCTGCCCCGCGCCGGCATGCGGCACAGCGGGCCCGTCGTCGTGCGGGTCGGGCGCTGGACCGGCAGCATGGGCGAGGGTCTGGCGGTCGGGCTGGACGCCCTGGGGGCCCGGGTCGAGGGCGGGCCGATGGCCGGCCTGCTGGGCGCGGTCTACGACCACAGGCTTCCCAACTCGGGCCTCGTGATCAAGCTGCCGACCGAGCGGCTCTACGCCGTGGACGGGACGCCGAGGGAAGCCTTCCGGCCCGGGGCCTGATCAGAAGCTGCGCCCGTCGACCCGCTTAGCGGTCCAGCTGAACGGCTCGACGTCGGTCAGGGTGCGGACGTTGACCGCGACCATGGGTCGGCCGTCAGGGGCCTCCCCCTGGGCGAAGCTCTGCACGCCGCAGGTCTGGCAGGAGCGGTGGCCGATCTTGTGGCTGCCGAAGCGGTATTCCGTCTGCGGGCCATCGGCGGTGAGGCGGAAGGCGTCGGGACTGACGAAGCCGAGCACGAAGCCCTTGCGGTAGCAGTGCGAGCAGTTGCACTCGATCAGGCCGTCGAGGCTCATGTCGACCTCGAAGGCGACGGCGCCGCAGTGGCAGGAGCCGGTGTGGGTTTGAACCTCGGTCATCACGCATCCTCCAGCAGGACCACCCCGGGGGCGGATTTCAGGGCGCCGCGCAGGGCGCCGTCGAGACGGTAGCGACCCGGCAGCTTCATCTCCACCTCGCGGCGGCCGTCCAGCGCGGCGACGAGAAGGATTTCGCCGCCCTTGCCGTTGCTTGCCGTCGCACGTTCAAGTCGCGCGCGAAGCGCTTGGGCATCGGCGGCGCGGGCGGATACATGGACGCGCAGGGCCAGCTGGGCGTCGTCCAGCACGGCGTCGAGGCGGCTGGCGTCGTCGCCGAAGAAGCGCACCTCGCCGTCGGCGGCCTTGGCGCGGACCCGGACCATGACCGTGGCCCCCGCCTCCAGCACCTCGCGGCATTTGCGCAGCTGTTCCGGCGGGAACAGGCATTCGAACTCGCCGGTCGGGTCGGAGAAGGTGACGAAGGCGAATTTCTCGCCAGTCTTGGCGCTGGCCCGCTCCTGCCGACGGCGGACCACGCCGGCCATCATGAAGGCCTCGTGGCCGCTCTCGGCCAGCTGGGTGGCCTCGGCGACGAAGGTGACGCGCTTGCGCTTCAGGGCCGGGGCCATGTCCTCCAGCGGATGGCCGGACAGGTAGAAGCCGACGGCGGCCAGCTCCTGGTCCAGCTTCTCCGGCCCGACCCAGGGCTCGACCGGCTTCAGGCGCGGACGGGCGGCGGCGGCCTGGTCGCCGCCGAACAGGCTGACCTGGGCCGAGGCGCGCTCGGCGGCGACGCTCTGGCAGTAGGCCATCAGGGTGTCGGCCTGCTCGACCAGCTGGCGGCGGTTGGAGTGGAAGCTGTCGAAGGCGCCGGCGCGGGCGAGGTTCTCCAGCGCGCGCTTGTTGACGTATTTCGGATCGACCCGCTCGAGGAAGTCGAAGATGTCGGTGAAGCGGCCGCCCGTCTCGCGCACCTCGACGAGGTGCTTCATGGCCTCGAGGCCGACGTTGCGGATGGCGCCGAGGGCGTAGAGGACGCTGCCCTGCCCGTCCTCCCAGGTGACGTCGAAGTCGGCCGAGGAGCGATTCACGTCCGGGGCCTTCACCGGCACCTCGAAGCGGCGGCAATCCTGATAGAAAACCGCCAGCTTGTCGGTATTGCTGAGATCGAGGCTCATGGACGCGGCCATGAACTCGACGGGGTGGTTGGCCTTCAGCCAGCCGGTCTGGAAGGAGATCAGGGCATAGGCGGCGGCGTGCGACTTGTTGAAGCCGTAGCCGGCGAATTTGGCCACAAGATCGAAGATGCCGCCGGATTGTTCTTCGGAAACAGCCTTCTCGGACGCGCCCTTGATGAAGCGCGCACGCTGGAAGTCCATCTCCTCCTTCTTCTTCTTGCCCATGGCGCGGCGGAGAAGGTCGGCCTCGCCGAGGCTGTAGCCGGCCAGGATCTGGGCGATCTTCATCACCTGTTCCTGGTAGATGATGACACCGTAGGTCTCGGTCAGAACCTCGGTCAGGGTCGGGTGCAGATAGTCGACCTCAGCCCGACCGAATTTCCGGTCGATGTAGGTGTCGATCATCTCCATCGGGCCCGGCCGGTAGAGGGAGATCAGGGCAGTGATTTCCTCGATCGATCCGCAGCGCATCTTGCGCAGGGTGACGCGCATGCCCTGAGATTCCAGCTGGAACACGCCGACCGTCTGGCCCGAGGCCATCAGTTCGTAGGTGGGCGGGTCGTCCAGTGGCAGCTGGTTCCATTCCGGCGCGGCGCGGCGGCGCTTCAGATAGCCGTGGGCGCGGTCCAGCACCGTCAGGGTCTTCAGGCCGAGGAAGTCGAACTTCACCAGACCGGCCGGCTCGACCCACTTCATGTTGAACTGGGTGGCCGGAATGTCCGAGCGCGGGTCCTGATAGAGCGGCACCAGCTCGGTCAGCGGGCGGTCGCCGATCACG